>JANQEC010000334.1 GCA_028278585.1 Cyclobacteriaceae bacterium
ATTGCGCATAATTATGGCAATCCGCTTGGAACTAGCGAAAAGCAGACATTCAGTGATGGAGAGCTTGGTATTTACTTGACAGAATCTGTTCGCGGATGTGACGTCTTCCTTATACAATCTACCTTACCACCTGCCGACAATATCCTTGAGCTACTCTTAATGATTGACGCTGCTCGTAGAGCAAGTGCCAAACAAGTAACTGTTGTAGTTCCCTATTTCGGATATGCACGTCAGGACAGGAAAGACAAGCCCAGGGTATCAATTGCTGCCAAGCTAATGGCTAATGTTCTTACTTCGGCAGGAGCAGACAGACTTGTGACATGTGATCTACATGCCCAACAAATCCAGGGATTTTTTGACATTCCAGTGGACCACCTGGATGGGTCAGCCATTTTTGTTCCCTATCTGAAAAGCCTAAAACTTGAAAACTTAATATTTGCTTCTCCTGACGTGGGTGGCACTGCCCGAGCCAGAGCCTATGCAAAAATGTTCGAAGTGGATATGGTCGTTTGTGACAAGCATAGAAAAAGAGCAAATGAGATTGCTTCAATGCAGGTAATCGGTGACGTAGAAGGAAAAGATGTAGTGTTGGTAGACGACATGGTAGACACAGCTGGTACGATCAGCAAAGCCTCTACGATTATAAAAGAAAAAGGAGCAAATTCTGTAAGAGCTATAGCTACACATGGCGTATTATCAGGAAACGCCCATAAAAACATTGATGGATCTGAACTTGAGGAATTGATCATAACAGACACAATCCCACAAAAAGAAGGTTCAGGCAAAATCAAAGTATTGACTGTTGCAGACCTGTTTGCTAAAGCAATCCGGAAAATCCACGACCGTGAGTCAATCAGTTCACTTTTTATCAAGTAATTATTTAAATCAATTATATATTTTTTATGAAAACTGTTGAGATTATAGGGTATAAAAGAGCAAATCTTGGCAAGACCGAAGCAAAGCGCTTAAGGGAAGAAGGAATGGTACCATGCGTCGTGTATGGTGGTGATCATCAGATCCATTTCTACGCCCCGGCGATCTTGTTCAGAGATCTTGTCTATACCGACGAAGCGCACTTTGCAATGCTCACCATTGAAGGTGAGCCTGAACCATTTGAAGCAATCATGCAGGACATTCAATTTCATCCTGTAAGTGAAATGATTATGCACATTGATTTTCTTCAATTGTTTAGAGGTACACCAATCAAAATGAGTATACCAACTCGTCCGATTGGTAATGCACCGGGCATCCAGGCAGGTGGTAAGCTAATCCGAAAAGTAAAATTCCTTACCGTAAGATCTTTACCAAAGAATATGCCTGAATACATCGAAGTAGATGTTTCTAACCTTGAACTTGGACAATCCATAAAAGTAGGAGAAATCGAACCAGGGGAATGGGAAATTCTAAATAGCCCACTGGTTACAATTGCTGGTATCGAAGTTCCTAGAGCATTGAAAAGCAAGGCTGAAGAAGAGGCAGAGCTTGAAGAAGAGATGGAAGGCGAAGAAGGAGCCGAAGGAGCTGAAGCATCTGCAGAAGGTGGAGCTGGAGGTGGAGATGCTGCCCCAGCTGAAGGAGCGTCTGAATAATCAGAAAATAATATCACTAAAATCCCATTCTTTCGGATGGGATTTTTTTGTTTCAGGAACTAAAATATAATTACTTATATTATATATTATATTTTAAATCAAATGGACTACTTAAAAGAACTTGGCTCGCTGGCATTGGCATCAAGAATGAAACGGGTTGTGGACTCCTTGAGACAAGAGGTAAAAACAATTTATGCTTCCAATCAGGTAAACTTCGACGTTTCGTTGATGCCTTTAATGAAGCTCGTTGATCATAAAGGTTCTGTTGAAGTTAATGAAGCTTCTACCCTCCTTGGGATCTCACAACCTGCCATCACCCAATTCTGTAACAAGCTTGTCAGGCGGGGCCTGGTCCAACTAAAACTTGCTGATGGTGATCACAGAAAAAGAAAGATTAGCCTTACCCGAAAAGGAAGAGAAGAATTAAAGAAGTTAAATACCATTTGGAAAAGTATGTCTACTGTTCTTGATGATATACTGACAAAATCCGATCACAATCTTATAGAAGCACTTGGTTCTATGGAAACAGAGATGCAACAGATTCCATACAATCAAAGGGTAGAGAAGCATCTAACCGAAGCTAGAAGCCCTGTGGAGATCCTCGATTTTACCGATGAGCTTGCAAACCATTTCAAAACGTTGAATTACGAATGGATCGAAAAATATTTCGAAGTAGAAGATACCGATGAATTTAAACTTTCAAATCCAAGAAAGGAGATTATTGATAGAGGTGGTTTTATTTATTTTGCTAAACAAGACGGAAAGATCGTGGGCACAACCGCAATGATCAAAGTTTCAAATGGGATCTACGAAATAGCAAAGATGGCTGTTACTGAAAACCACCAGAAGAAGGGTATTGGTAAAAAACTATTAAAGCATGTTTTGAAAAAAGCGAAAGAGCAGAACTTTGGAAAACTTGTACTTTACTCCAACACGAACCTCGCACCGGCTATTAATATGTACTTCGATGAAGGGTTCCGGGTAATCCCAAAAGATGATCATCATAACAACAGGGCCAATATAAAAATGCAACTAATTCTGTAACCTTGAACTCAAAACTCAATTCATGAAATACCTTATCGCCGGACTGGGAAATATTGGCCCTGAATATGAGTTGACCCGACACAATGTTGGTTTTCTCATACTTGACCGACTGGCAGATCAAAAAGGAAGTTCATTTAAAGTAGATAAACTGGCTTCCATCTCAGAAGTAAGCCATAAAGGGAGAGCATTGCACCTCATCAAACCGACCACCTACATGAATCTCAGTGGAAAAGCGGTAAACTTTTGGCTTCAGCATCATAAGATTGCCAAAGAAAATCTCCTGGTTGTAACAGATGATATTGCCCTCCCCTATGGGAAAATAAGACTCAAACCCAAAGGCTCTGCGGGAGGTCATAATGGGTTGAAAAATATTGAGCAAATGACTGGTGGTCAAAATTACGCCCGACTCAGGTTTGGTGTGGGAGACGATTTTTACAAAGGCAATCAAGTGGATTACGTCCTCAGTCCTTTCTCCCAAAAGGAGCTTGACGAGTTGGTTTTGAATATGGACCAGGCAATTGATGCCATTCTCTCCTTTTGCACCATCGGCATGGAGCGGACAATGAATCAGTTCAACTAGTCCTTCTCACAAAGTATCTTAAAACTTTCTGTAACCATCTACCATCATTGTAGTACTATTCATAATTCAGTGCAACCTTACTATACCCTTGTTGTCTTTATCTAAATCAAAAACTCATGAGATATTACCTGAAGATTACCTTTAGAAATTTTCTACGTCACAAAGTTTCATCTGCCATCAATCTAATCGGCTTGACAACCGGACTCACCTGTGCCTTCTTCATTTACCTATGGGTTCAGGATGAATTTGCAATCAACAAATTCCATGAAAAGGACGATCGTCTCTTTCGTGTGATGGAGTTTCAGACCTATTCCAATGAAACGTTTGCCACCAACTCCACTCCCGGCATCCTGGCAGAAAATCTAAAAATAGATTTTCCGGACATTCAGTACGCGGCTACCACTACCTGGATCGGCAAGTCACTATTGGCCTACGAGAATACCTTCTTCAAAGAAAATGGGTATCACGTAGGTGAAGACTTCTTCAATATCTTTTCATATCAACTTCTTGCTGGCAACCCGGACCATGTTTTAAAAGACAAGACCTCCATTTGTATTTCCAGAAATGTGGCTAACAAGTTTTTTGGAAGTGTTGAAAATGCAGTCGGGAAAACGTTGCGTTACGAAGATGATAGAGATTTTATTGTGTCCGGAATTTTTGAAAATATCAATCCAAAGTCGACCTACATTTTTGATTATGTCCTCCCTTTTGAAGATTACAAAGACGACAATGAATGGGTAACTCGATGGGGCAACAACGGACCACACACATTTGTAATCTTACAAGAAGGTGCCAACGCTGATGAGGTTACCAAAAAGATTGCCGGATACGTAAAATCTAAAGATGAGGATGACAGCACCGTAGAACTCTTCTTAAAAAAATACTCTGAACAATACCTATATGGCAAGTACACCAATGGTGTGCCGGACGGTGGACGAATTGAGTACGTACAGCTCTTTTCAATCATCGCCATCTTTATTCTTGTTATTGCATGCATCAATTTCATGAACCTCTCAACCGCAAGGGCATCGAAACGAGCTCACGAAGTTGGTGTTCGAAAAGCCATTGGTGCGAACCGGGGAACACTGATACGACAATACATAGGAGAAGCAATTCTCATTGCTCTTTTCTCCATGGTCGTTTCCATATTCATTGCGATGATCCTGCTTCCGCAATTCAACGAAATAACTGACAAGAGTATTTCCATCGAGTTTACACCTCAGCTTTTAATTATCTCTTCGATCACAGTTATTTTGACTGGAGTCCTTGCCGGTAGCTATCCGGCCCTCTACCTGACACACTTCAGACCTGTACAGGTATTGAAAGGTGAGATTAAAAGCTCAATGGGTGAAATATGGGCTAGAAAAGGACTGGTAATTTTCCAATTTACTATTACCATCATCTTGATTGTCGGTGTCATTGTTGTTTACAAGCAAACACAGTATGCATTCACTAAAAACCTGGGCTACACCCAGGATAATGTGGTATTCTTTACCCAGGATGGAGGAATTCAGGACAAAAGAGAGGCCTTTTTCAACGAACTAAGAAAAATCCCTGGTGTTGCATCAGCTGCAGGAACCAGTCATACCATGACGAGTCAAATGAGCAACACGTACGGGCTGGAATGGAGAGGAAAATCCCCTGAAACACGGATCCTTTTCGAGAATTTCCGTGTGGATTATGATTTCCAAAAAACCATGGATTTCCAGCTTGCTCAAGGTCGTTGGTTCAGTAAGGAGTTCGGCGCGGATAGTACCAAGATCGTCTTAAATGAAGAGGCGGTAAGAGTGATGGGTTTTACTCCTGAAGAAGCTATTGGTGAAAATATTCGATTATGGGAGGAATACGACCTTGAAGTTGTGGGCGTTGTTAAAGACTTTCATTTTCAGTCCATTCACAGGCAAGTTGATCCCGCATTTTTCAGGTTAGGAAGTACTTGGCAGGTAGCAGTTCGATTGGAAAAAGGCCGAGAGGTTCAGGCAATGGACGAGGTCCAAACCGTTTATGAATCCTTTAGCCCTGGTTTCATATTTGAATATGAATTCCTGGATAAAAACTACCAGGAACTCTACAATTCAGAGCGAAGAATTGGTACGCTTTCCTCCTACTTTGCCGGATTTGCAATATTGATCTCATGTTTGGGTCTGTTTGGATTGGCATCTTTCACTGCTGAACGACGGATCAAAGAGATAGGTATACGAAAAGTACTCGGAGCCACTGTATCAAACATTGTCCTGATGCTTTCGAAAGATTTCACTCGTCTTGTATCGATATCAATAGTCATTGCCATTCCAATATCGTGGTATTTAATGAGAGAGTGGTTGAGCAATTTTGCTTACAAAATCAACCTTGGCGTGTGGTTGTTTGTGGGTGCAGCAGCAGTGTCTCTAATTATTGCCTGGCTGACAGTAAGTTCTCAGGCACTTAGAGCAGCTAATATCAACCCGGCAAGATGCTTAAAGGATGAATAGGAAGTAGGGTTTGTGGGCAAGGTTTGATGAATTGATTTTTCAACTTAAACACCACATATATGTCGTACTATCTACGTGTTCTTTTCAGGAGTCTTATCAGAAATAAAGCACTCACCATAATCAACCTGGTCGGGCTAACCGCGGGGCTTGCTGGTTCATTGCTGATCTATATGTGGGTTCAAGATGAGAGAAGTGTCGACAAGTTTCATGCAAACGACGAGCGTCTCTACCGGGTCATGGAATTACAAACCTATTCTGACAAAGTTGTTGCAACGAATTCCACTCCCTACATTTTGGCAGAAAATCTAAAAATTGATTTTCCGGAAGTTGAATATTCAGCAACTGTTACATGGGTGAATCCCAGACTTCTCACTCATGAAGATCAATCGTTCAAAGAAAAAGGATTTCACGTCGGGGAAGATTTCTTCAAAATATTCTCATACCCGCTTTTAGAAGGACGTGCGGAGGAAGTCTTGAAAAGCAGAACTTCTATCTGCATATCGAGGGAAGTAGCGGTGAAATTTTTCAAAAATGTAGAAGCTGCTGTCGGTAAAACCATCCTTTATCGAGGGGATCGGCCATTTATTGTTTCAGGTGTCTTCGAGACTATTCCTGACAACTCCACCTATCGGTTTGACTTTGTCATTCCATATGAAGATTACATTGAAACCAACTCATGGAATAAAAATTGGAAGAATAACGGGCCCTCGACATTCATTACATTAAAAGAAGGTGTAGATCCCGCTTACTTTAGCCACAAAATATCCAACTATGTTAAGCTTAAAGATTCCCCGGAAAGTAAAGTGGATCTTTTCTTGAAGAAATATTCCGAGCAATATTTATATGGAAAATACAGCAATGGAATTCAGGATGGTGGACGAATCGAATATGTGCGTCTTTTCTCTATTATAGCCATATTTATCCTTTTGATCGCATGTGTCAACTTCATGAACCTCGCAACAGCCAGGGCGTCTAAAAGGGCTCAGGAAGTGGGCATACGTAAAGCAATTGGCGCAAACCGAACTATTCTTATCAAGCATTTTTTATCTGAATCAATGATCCTGACATCTTGTGCTATGCTACTTGCCTATTTCATCGTACTGACAATACTCCCGCAATTCAATGTGGTAACAGGCAAAAACATCACGTTCGAATTTTCAGGTGAAATAGCCTTCGCCTCAGGCCTGGCTGTACTCATAACCGGTGTACTTGCCGGGCTGTATCCTGCAATATACTTGTCGTCATTTCAGCCTGTGAAAGTATTTAAAGGAGAAGTAAGAACCTCCTTAGGTGAAATCTGGGCTCGCAAAGGGCTGGTGATCTTTCAATTTGCAATCACGATCATTCTGATTATCAGTGTTTCCATTATCTATCAACAAATTCAATTCGCATTCAAAAAGAACCTGGGATACAACAAAGACAATGTGATTTCATTTGCCCAAGATGGAGTTATTCGTGACAACCATTCATTTTTCGAGGAATTGAGAAACTTACCTGGTGTTGTGAGTGCAGCAGGTGTCAGCCATGGGTTGATGGGTAGAGTCAACAATACAGACGCTCTTTCCTGGAAGGGAAAACAACCTGGTGAGCGAATCTCATTTGAGGTCTTCAATGTTGATTATGACTTCTTTAACACGATGCAACTAAATATGATTGAAGGCCGAACATTTAACAAGACTTTCGGAGCTGATAGCACCAGTATCATCATCAACGAAAGTGCTGCCCGGATTTTGGGGTTCGATAATCTCATTGGGGAAAACATGATGTTATGGGATGAGTTGGACATGAATATTGTGGGTATTGTTCAGGATTTCCATTATCAATCCATTCACAGGGAAGTTGCACCGGCATTTTTTAAACTTGGATCAACGTGGAATACGTTCGTACGAATTGAGGCTGGGAACGAACTTCGTACGCTGAGTGATATCGAAGAGTTGTACAAATCTTATAACCCATCATTTTACTTCGATTTTGAATTTCTTGATAAGAGCTATGAAGAATTATACAAATCAGAAACGAAGGTGGCTACACTAGCTGCTTACTTTGCTGGTTTTGCCATATTGATTTCTTGTTTAGGTTTATTCGGATTAGCTTCCTTTACTGCGGAAAGAAGGATAAAAGAGATCGGTATCAGAAAGGTGCTTGGGGCCACTGTCACAAACATTGTCTTGATGCTTTCAAAAGATTTCACACGCCTGGTAGCAATTTCCATAGTCATTGCCATTCCTGTTTCATGGTATCTGATGAGCGAATGGTTGAACAATTTTGCGTATAAAATAGACCTTGGTGCCTGGCTATTCATTGGTGCTGCGGCTGTCTCTCTTGTGATTGCGTGGTTGACTGTAAGCTCACAAGCACTCCGGGCCGCCAACATCAATCCAGCAAGGTGCTTAAAAGATGAATAGGTGACCTATTCATCATAATGAGCTATGTAGTTTCTGAATTGTTCCCAAATTTGACTGGTCATTGAACCAATGTTTCCTTCACCAATGGTTTGATCATCCACTCTGGTAATTGGCATAATTTCCTTGATCGTACTGGAGATAAAAACTTCATCTGCAGAATATACATCCTGAAGGCTAATGTCAGTAATGTGGCATTCAAAATGACCTTCCATCATTTTGAGAATGTGTTTTCGTGTAATCCCATGCAAAATATTTCGCTCGGGCGTACGTATAATTCCATCCTTGATAACGAAAATGTTGCTTCTGGAGGCCTCGCTCACGATCCCTTCCTTGTGATACAGCACATCTACAGCGGCCGCATTTTGCTTTCTCTCATGTAATTGAATACTTGTGAAATAATTAAGATGCTTGATCAACGGTGTTTCTCTTACATATTCATATGTGATAAGATTGCTTGATTGAATCTCAGCGTTAATCTCATGGGGAGCATTAACGATGTAAAACAAAGGGTCAAGTACATCATCAGCCTCCGAGCCTGTGCCCAATAGAATAAGTTTGAAAGAGGAATTTTGATACTCGTTTTTTTTCAGCAATTGCTTCACCGCTTCCCTCACTTCATTTTTCTCAACCTTTCTACTCAGGTGCAATGCCTCTTGAGACTTGTCAAACCTGTTCAGATAATCTTCGAGAAATGTTGGTTTCCCATCTCTGGAACGAAAGAAATCAAAAATCCCAAAACTTCGATGTAGTCCCAGGTTATGAATAGAAATTGAGGTTTCTGATTCATCTAAAATTTGTCCATTAAAATAACAAAATGCCATCGCTTGCAATTAACTCCACAATTCTAGGCAGAAATTTCCAGACTACTCAATCACTTTACTGGTCTTGTAGTATTTCTTCCTTAACAAAAATGCTACTCTAACCAGCAAGATCAAGGCGGGAACTTCTACCAGTGGACCTATCACCCCTGCAAAGGCCTGGCCCGAGTTTAATCCAAAAACCGCAATGGCTACAGCAATGGCCAATTCGAAATTATTGCCAGCAGCTGTGAATGCAATTGAGGCATTTTGTTCATAAGGAGCTCCCATTGCCTTGCTTATAAAAAAGCTAATCAAGAACATGATGGAAAAATACAGCAGCAGCGGAATAGCAATTCTGATCACGTCCATAGGGATTTCCACTATCAATTCTCCTTTTAGTGAAAACATCACGATAATTGTAAACAGCAGGGCTATGAGGGTAATTGGAGAAATTGCAGGAATAAACTTAGTTGTGTACCATTCTTCACCTTTGAGTCTTACCAATAAAATTCTACTTCCCAATCCCGCTAAAAATGGGATTCCTAAATAAACAGCTACACTTTCTGCAATCGTGGCAATCGAGATGTCGACAATCGCACCTTCAAAGCCAAAATAGGTTGGGAGAACGGTGATGAAAAGCCAGGCAAAGAAGCTATATGCAAACACCTGAAAGATACTATTCAAAGCAACAAGCCCGGCACCATATTCACTACTCCCTTCTGCCAGGTCGTTCCATACCAGCACCATTGCAATACATCGAGCCAGGCCTATCAAGATCAGACCAACCATGTATTCCGGATAGTCTTGTAGAAAAGCTAAGGCCAGTATGAACATAAGTATTGGACCTACAATCCAATTGAGTAACAGTGAAATCATGAGAGCTTTCACATTTTTAAATATCCCGGGAAGAAGTTGGTAGTTGACCTTAGCCAGCGGCGGATACATCATCAAGATCAAACCAATCGCGATTGGGATATTTGTACTTCCATAGCTAAATGAGTCAATAAAAGAAGAACTATAAGGAAAAAAATAACCAATCACAACCCCACAGGCCATGGCAAAAAAGATCCATAGCGTGAGATACTGGTTCAAAAAACTAAGCTTTTTCATGCGGGCTTGAAAAATGGAAACACAAGTATCCTAATACCATCGTAAAATTGCAATAAATAAATGTTATGATTTCTTAATATCGAAGATGACTAAATTTGAGTATGCCCAATTCGTACTTCCAATTCAAACAATTTCGAATTGATCAGGAGCGATCAGGCATGAAAGTCACAACAGATGCGTGTCTTTTTGGAGCGTTGATAGCGGATCATATTCGAAGATCAGAAAACAAACCTAATCGAGTTCTAGACATAGGAACGGGCACTGGCTTATTGGCTTTAATGACAGCCCAGGTGACTGAAGATACCCAAATCGATGGTGTCGAC
>JANQEC010000357.1 GCA_028278585.1 Cyclobacteriaceae bacterium
CTCCGACTATTTTTGCAAACCATTTTGAACGCCTCTCCCGATAGCTATCGGGACTAAGCCTCCATAGCTCAGTTGCGGTTCGACGATTCGACCAGAGCAGCTGACTTGGAAGCGAAACAAACCCTCCAACGAGGGTACATGATGGAAAACTAAGCCTCCATAGCTCAGTTGGCCAGAGCAGCGCACTTGTAATGCGCGGGTCGTTGGTTCGAATCCGACTGGAGGCTCTTGTAAAAGGCACCAATGATTAATCATTGGTGCCTTTCTTATTTCACAACACAGCTAACCAACGAAGGTCGTTGCCCTGGGCGGGTCCGCTCGAATCCGACTGGGGGCTCACTCGCATATAGGAGCAATATATTGTTGCTCTTTTTTATTTGTCAGACTTGTAAAGAGTAGGTCGTTGAGG
Organism: Cyclobacteriaceae bacterium; assembly: GCA_028278585.1. Lineage (GTDB taxonomy): Bacteria > Bacteroidota > Bacteroidia > Cytophagales > Cyclobacteriaceae > Ekhidna. The sequence continues at coordinate 410 of JANQEC010000357.1, forward strand.
TTCGACGCATCGATTCGAAATTCGAATCCGGCCTGAGTCTCGGTTAACCCATGGCTAACCCCTTTAGAAAGGATCAACCAAATTTCAGAAACAGCCAAACCCTGTCCGGAAATTTCAGTTTCTGATGGTCTGGATTGACAATACCTTCATCTACATAATTGTTCAAAACTAGGTGAAGAAATGATCAATCAATCTCTGGAACTAATCAGAAGTGAATTAAATACTTTCGTCAAAAGTGAGTTTTCGCTAACGGATGACAAGGTGAACATTTCTGGTTTGGTCAAGCAGGATGGTAAGCCTGACAATGACTTGGAGATCGATAGTATTTCTTTAATGCTAGTTGGATTGCAAGAGGAAAATGCAATTCAATCAACTCAAAACTTTGTGGAGCGTGAAGGAATTAAATACCGGATTGCACCATCAATTTTTTTGAATTTACAAATACTGGTGCTATTCAATTTTACGCACTATGTCGAGTCGCTTAAGTTCCTTTCTGCTGTGATCAGGTTTTTTCAGGGAAAACCGTTTTTTGACGCTGATAACACGACAAATTTTGCAATTGACGGTATAGATAAGTTGAAAATCAGGCACCTTTCTCAGACTGCCGAGCAGCAAAATCATTTATGGGGCTCGATCGGAGCAAAGTACATGCCCTCGCTGCTTTATAAGGTGAACCTGCTCAATATTCAGGATGGTAAAATAACCGAAGAAGTAGCAGCAATAAAAGAGATTGAACGATCGCTGGTTCGGACGTAAGAATTATGTCAATAATTAGAACGATATGGTCGCTGAATTTTCAGCATGAATTTTATAAGGACGGTAGAAGTAGGGATTTTTCCGTGAAGCCAACCTTTACTACTCAAAAAATGCTGGATGGTAAAAGGTGGCAATATCGAACGGACGATGATTCGTTAGACCTTGTTAGTTCTGATGCGACACCCCAAATTGAAAAATCACTTCACTTTTCAGTTTACGTGAAGAATACTGACTTTTTTCACTTTACTGATATTAACCCGGAAAATGGGAAAATTTTTTGGTTTGGATGTGATAATGATGTTGTACAAACGGAACAGCTAAGACTTGTTGGTCGGCGGTTCTCTTATCAATATAAGCATACTGATCATAAGATCTTGTTGGTGATTCATGATACCACTGGAACCGAAGTTCTCAGGTCCCAGGGTGTTTACACTGGTGGGTTTCTTGAATTCAAACCCGAACTGCCTGTCAGCAAAACAGGACGATTTATTGTGAAAGTTTTGAAGGGAAAAAGGACACTGTCTGAGGAGCAGATCTTTGTTGACTCTGATTTATCGAGTCGTAGAGTTTTTGGAGTCATAGAGCTTTTACCACAACGATTTGAATCGCAGATCAATCTCAAGGTTCCATTTGAATCGAAAAAGGAATCTTGGAGATTTTACTTTATTTCAAAAACTGAGAATGAGGATGTGCTGGTTTTGAAAGATGAATCAAAACCTGTGGAAGGCAATCGGTATTCAACAACTGGGTTTAAACTCTGTGAACGACCTGTTGAAAATAATCTGGGAGGCTCAGAGGTGAGCTGTTTTGAAACCGGATATTTGGACAAGGACCAGAAATTTATTCCACAGTTAATTCCTGCCTTCGAGGAAAACAAACGGAGCTTGACGCTCTATCGATATAGCAAAGCAATTCATAAGGTACAGCCACCACAGAAGTACAAATACAAAAGAAGCCGAAGAAGTAGTAGGGACGATGATGATGATGATGAACGGGAAGACTATTTCAATTACCGATGCATTGAAAGAAAGTACTGGGATCGTCGGCTTAAAAAACACCTCATCCCAAAGAGAAAAAAGATCTATATCGATTATTGGCTGAGAAAAAAAGGGACGAAGGTCATTGAGGATGTTCAAAATCCCTCGATGAGGCAAATCAAAAAGGAAGTTTACATCTACATATAATTCTATAATAATTATGGCAACAGCTTACAAAACACCCGGAGTCTACATTGAAGAGGTTTCAACATTACCAGCTTCAGTAGCACAAGTAGAAACCGCAATTCCCGCATTTATTGGATATACCGAAAAGGCACCTGCCTCCATGCAGGCGATTGAAGTTAATTCCATTCGTGAATACGAGGAATTGTTTGGCGGACCCCAACAAGAGTCCTACAATGTCACCATTACCGACATCAGCGAAGGAGGGCCCAGGGAGATTGCACTTAAGCCTTCAACAGACGGCGATGACCACTCAAAATTTAAGATGTACTATGGTTTGAAGCTTTTCTTTCAGAATGGTGGAGGGAAATGCTATGTGATTTCCGTAGGTGATTATTCTTCGCCGATCACAAAAAGTGATTTTGAAGATGGCCTGGGAGTGCTCGAAAAAGAAGATGAGCCTACTCTGATTTTATTTCCGGATGCAACCAGCCTAACCAAGGCTGCTGACGGCGAAGAGGCAGGTGAAGGAACTGGAGAACAGGGTGCAGAAGGTGAAGCAGTCGAAGGAGAGGTTTCAGATCTCTCGGTCAGTGATCATGATAGCTACTACGAAATTGTTACGGGGGCTTTAACACAGGCTGCAGACTTGGGAGATCGGTTTGTACTTGTTGACGTGATTGGAGAGAATACCGATAATCTAAGAAATACTACCGGAAAAGAGGATCTGATGTATGGCGCTGCGTACTATCCCAATGTTCGTACCAATACCACTTTTGAGTATGACGAAAATGAAGTCACAATAACACATGTTGTGGGCACCGGCAGTGGTGATCTTCCGGCAAGTTTGCCGGAACTGGGAGAATCTAACAGTGTCCTTTACAATGATATCAAAGCAAAGCTGGAAAGCTTTAAGGTGGTACTTCCACCGTCACCATTGGTGGCTGGCGTTTACGCCAGGATCGACGGAGAGCGTGGCGTATGGAAAGCTCCGGCCAATGCAAGTCTTTCGGGTATATTGGGTCCAACAATACGAATCAGCACGGCAGAGCAAGGTTCCTTAAATATTGACCCGGAGAGTGGAAAGTCCATCAATGCAATCAGAACTTTTGCAGGAAAAGGAACACTTGTTTGGGGTGCCAGAACATTGGCTGGCAATGACAATGAATGGAGGTACATCTCTGTTCGACGATTCTATAATATGGTGGAAGAATCACTGAAAAAATCCACCTCATGGACCGTCTTCGAGTCAAATGATGCAAATACGTGGATTATGGTAAAAGGGATGATCCAAAATTACCTGCTGAGTTTATGGAAGCAGGGAGCTTTGGCAGGCGGCACGCCTGATCAGGCATTCTTCGTGAAAATAGGGCTAGGTGAAACGATGACCAGCATTGATGTGCTCGAAGGAAGAATGAATATAGAGATTGGATTAGCAACTGTTCGCCCTGCGGAATTCATCATTCTGAAATTTTCACACAAGCTTCAGGAATAATCTAAAATTAATTAATACAAGAAAATATGGAACTGTTAACAAAATTTCGATTTGAAGTAAACTGGGGTGGCACGAAAATGAGCTTCTCAGAAGTCAGCGGGCTGAACATGGAAACGGAAGTTATCGAATATCGATCCGGGGACACCCCGGGAGATACCAAGTTGAAACTTGCCGGCATGAAGAAGTATGGAAATGTCACTTTGAAACGTGGAATGTTTCGTAGCGATAATGAATACTATGATTGGTGGAAGGAGACCGCCCAAAGGGATTACAGACGTGATGTAGTTATCAAGCTTTTGAACGAAGAAAGTGTACCTGTAGTCAGCTGGACCTTGTCTAAGGCCTGGCCCGTCAAGATAGATGCCACCGATTTGAAAGCAGATGGTAACGAGGTTGCCATTGAATCAATAGAACTTGCGCATGAAGGTTTCTCAATGATTGCTGTAAACTGATACGAATTGAGTTTTTTGCAAGCCTTTCGATTTGAAGTGATTTTTAGACTTGTTGGTCAGAAGTTCCCACTAAGTGTAACAGAGATTTCAGGACTTTCGGTCTCAGTAGAAACGGAGTCTGTGAAGGAAGGTGGGCAAAACGAATACATTCAAAAGCTCCCGACATATCCACAGTACTCAAACCTTGTGCTGAAGAAGGCAATGAATGTAGATCCCGAGGTTCTTTCATGGCTGTCAACCTCAATTACCACGATGAACTATTCACCGATACCGCTTACGGTCTCTATGCTTGGTGAAGGCCATGACCCCCTGATAAGTTGGGAAGTTGAGGGAGCTTATCCAGTAAAATGGGAAACCTCTAACCTGCAGGCAGATCAAAACAATATAGTCATTGAGACAATGGAGTTTGCCTATCAAAAATTCTATGTGATTTAGTATGTCTATTGAAATACGAGAAATAGAGATCAAAGCAACTGTTGATGAAAAACCAACAGAGCGCACGGAAGGTTTCAAATCGGAGACGATCGAGGAAATCATTCAAGAAGCAGTGGAGCGGGTTTTAGAAATTCTGAAAAAGAGAAATGAAATATGATTGATCAGGTAGAAAGTGCGATAGAAGGATTGGATGGTATGATGGGTGGGCTGGTTAAAATGACCATTGAAAAATGGAGTGAAAAGGAATCGCTTTTTCCGTCATTTTCATCTGAAGCCTTCACATTGATGCTGAACCCAGAGCAATATTCGGAGACTTTTCGTACGGAATACGACAAGGGAAGATCGAAATGTCAACGAATTGACCCCAAGCCAAAGGCCGAGGAAGAATCTGTTTACTCTTTTGATTTCATAATTGATGGAACCGGAGCCACGGGCCTTACCGTGGATGTAGCTTCAAAAATCAAGAAATTTAGAAAGCTGGTAGAAAGCAAGAATGAGGACCAGATGACAAATAAGCTGAGATTAAAGTGGGGCACCCTGCACATGAACTGCGTGTTTCTCTCCGCGACGATCAACTACACTCTTTTCAGTAGGACCGGGAGACCACTCAGGGCCAAGATTACAGCAAAATTCCAACAAGTTAGATCCCTTGATGCATCCTGGCTTGCTCAGAAGGAACAGGTTATTAGTCGGGTATTAGGTGCAGGCCAAAATATTGTTTCTCTCGCAACCAAGACCTATGGAGCAGCAAACAAGATCGCAAAGCTTGCGAAAGCAAATAATCTGAACAGTTTTAGAAAATTAGATGCTGGTGTAAAAGTGCTACTGCCACCTAAAATAAAACTATGATCTCGACTGAAACACTTCTGAAGTCACGACAAAACAGCCTCATATTATTTGAAGTTAGTATTGAGGGTGAGGTCGTTAATCGATGCGTGGAATCAATCACCACCTACAGGGAGATCAACAAAATCTCAGGTGCAAAAATAATTTTGAGTGACGGTAGTGAGAAGAAATCAGACTTTAAGCTAAGTAGCGACTCGAAGTTTAGCCCTGGAAGTAAGATTCAGGTGAGAGTGGGCTATAGGCATGCTGATAATCTCATTTTCGATGGGATCATATTCAGACACAGCATCCGAAACAGAAATTTTTCCACGAGGGATTTGAGCGGCTCTAGCTTAGTTCTGGAGTGCAGGCACCCGCTGATAAATACCTCTTTGAACAGGATAAGCAAAGTATACGAAAAGGTGACGGACGGAGAGTTAATCGAACAACTTCTAAAAGGAAAAGGAGATTTAAAGGTTGATACCACAAAGCCCAAGCATCCTGAACTAGTTCAATTCGAGCAGACTGACTGGACCTTTGCTGTGGACAGAGCCACACACAATGGACTTGTTGTTTGTCTTGAGCATGAAGAGACAACTGTAATGAAGCCTGACCTTACGCAAAGCCCAACCATTTCACTTCAATATGGAAAGACCATTATAGACCTGGATGCCGAGGTAGATCCGGGCACGCAGGTAGGACAGGTCAGTTACGATTCCTGGGATTCTGAGAATCAAGATGAGGACAAAGCAATTGACGGTGTAAAAAGTGCCGGTCAGGAGTTTGTAGATCAAACTCAACAAAAGGTTAAGCGCATCTTTCATACTGGTGACATGGATAAGGTCCATCGACAAGCAATCGTCGATGGGTATAAAATGCGTAGGAACCTTGCTAAGAAGAGAGGCAGAGTGCAATGTAATGGACTTACCGGGGTGAAGCTGGGAAACATTATTGAATTGAAGGGCACGGGTACCACATTTGATGGTCCTGTGTTTGTTTCTGGCCTGCGACACACCATAAGTGCGGGAAAATGGCAAACAGATATTCAGTTTGGGGTAGCTGTAGAAGAGGAGGAGGATTACAAAAATGCGAGAGGTCAGAAAAAGGATCTAAACGGACTGTACATAGGAGTGGTATTGAATTACAAAGCTGACGAAAATGGGTATGAGCGAATACCAGTAAAAGTACCGGTGCTTGGAAAGGACACTCAGCTGTGGGCACGTATGGCCAAGCCTGATGCAGGAAAAGACCGGGGGCTGGTTTTTTGGCCCGAGGAAAATGATGAAGTCATCCTGGGGTTTCTTCAAAATGATCCAAATCATCCAATCATTCTAGGCAGCCTTCATAGCACTGTTCTTTCTTCTCCTTATCTGGGATCTAAGGACAATGAGATCAAAGGATTCAAGAGTAAGGTTGGATTGGAGATGACGTTTGACGACAAGGAAGAGACTATTTCTTTCCTGACCCCCAAAGGAACACAGATAAAACTAAGCGACAAAGATGGTGGCTTAACAATCAGTGATGAGAATAAGAATGAAATCATCTTGTCAAAAGATGGGATCCAGGTAACCAGCAGTAAAGATCTGATAATGGAAGCGGCTGGAGAAATCAGCATTACTGGACAAAAAGTAAATGCCAAAGCAGATATGGAGGCAGCTATAGAGGGGGGATCAGGATTAAAACTCTCATCAGGAGCAATGGCTACAATTGAAGGGACACCAATAAAATTGAACTGATATGCCACCTGCAGCTAGAGTTGGAGATCAAACTAATCACGGAGGCGTGGTGACGGGTCCTGGAGAACCAACGGTCCTCATTGGTGGAATGCCAGCTGCTGTGCTCAACGATTTGCATATGTGTGCGCTTCCTCCAGTGGCACACCAACCGACTGCCAGCCCCTTTATCCTGGGCAGTACCAGTGTCCTGATTGGTGGAAAGCCGGCAGTTAGAGTAGGAGATACTTGCGTTTGCGGTGCATCAGTAGCAGTAGGAGAACCCACAGTCATGATAGAATAACTATGGAAAATACGAGTAAAGAGGATTTTTTAGGAAAAGGATGGAGCTTTCCTGTCTGTTTTCACAAGGCTACAAGCACGGTGAATTTGGTTGAGGGAGAAATGGATGTTAAGCGGAGCCTGAAAGTTCTGCTCACCACCTACCTGGGTGAACGGACGCTTCAACCAGATTACGGTTGTAACCTTTTCCTTATGCAATTTGAAACAATGGACGCGTCGATGCGATCGGATATTGCGGAGATGGTAGAGTCCGCCGTGATAAAGTTTGAACCACGTGTCGAAGTAGATGATGTACAGTTGGAAGTGTTTTCCAGTGAGGGCAAAGCTGAAGTCCATTTGAAATACACGGTTATTCAAACCAATAGTTCCGAAAACTTAGTGTTCCCCTTCTACCTAAATCAATGACCCTAATATGATTCAGCATCAATACATGAAAGTGCCGGTGACGACCGAAGGCTTGGGAAGAAAAAAAAGAAACCTTAGTACCCTCAATCCTTCTTATGCAAGTATAGATGATCGATCGATTGAGGAAATCTTTGATTATGTCCGACAGTTTTCAAAAGAGTTGCGCTTTGTAGATCAGAATGGAGTGGAAAGTGGCTCATGGGAATCTTTTTTCGAAAATCAACCTGCCAGGGATGGGAACTGTTCTCCACACCTCGCCTTACTCATGGCATTTTTAGAACTGTTTCACCAATCTCAAAGTTCACTCAACCAGGTTACCAAAAGACATCTCGACTACTATTATCAGCAAATCCTCCGATTAGAGAAAAAGGAGCCCAAGCCAGACATAGTACATGTAATACTCGAGTTAGCAAGACAGATCGACTCTTATCATCTAAATGAAGGAACAATATTCCTGGCCGGGAAAAATGACGTTGGAGAGGATCGTTTGTATCGACTTTTATCAAACACTCATCTTACAAAATCAGCGGTCACTTCTGTACGCTCTTTGTTTGTTGATCAGCAGTTTAATGAGGATGAAGCGCTCGGGGAGTCCAAAGAAATAATCAGTGGAATACACGCTTCAGAGGTCTGGAATAGTGAAGGAGAAGCACCTGCCTGGAAGGCACTAGGACACTCAGATCTACCGGTGGCTTCCGTAGGCTTTGCGATAACAGCTCCCATCTTGTGTCTTCCGGAGGGTAACAGAACAATCAAAATATCAATCCTTATAAAATATCCCGGAGACCGTGAAAAACTCGACCTCACAGAGTTGAATACGCGCTTTGCTGATAATTTCACTATTGCTCTAAGCACCAATAAAGGGTGGGTTTTCAGAAAGCCGGATTTTTTATGGATGGAGAAGAGCATTGGAGAACAAGAACTGCTACTGAATATCCAAGTGAACCTTGACAAATCGGTCCAGGGTATAGATGCTTTGGGAGAGGAAATCAATGACTCGATCCCTAAAAGATGGCCTGTGCTAAAAGTTCTTCTTGACCCTCAGGGACCGTATGAGTACGTATTTTTTCGGGACTGCAAGTTTGTCACTCTTGATCTCGATGTTTATGTCAAGGACGTCAGGAACGTGGTGTTACAAAATGATGAATCGGCATTGAAACCGAACTCACCTTTTCATCCTTTTACAGGAAATCCTGGCATTAATTCGGATTTCTATATTGGCAGCAAAGAAGTTTTTAGTAAAAACCTTACATCGCTCAACATAAAGTTGAACTGGCATAACGTGCCCAACGCTCAATTGGCTGAGCACTATGATGCATATGGTCAAGAAGTCTCCAGGTCCAATACTGATTTCAAGGTCGATATCGAAATTCTCAAGAACAAAGATTGGAATCTAGTGAATGGGGCTAGCTTATTTGCGACAGAAGATGCGCGCTTCTCTAAAGAATTGGATATTACAATTCCAGAATTTGAGCTAGATGATGTTTTTCAAAGTACTTTGTTACCGAATCAAGCAGGTGACAAGAACTCCGCGAAGGACGATGAAGGTGACGATTCATCAGAAATTGAAAAATCAGAAATAGAGAAGATTGTAGGTGGCAATATAGAGATAGGTGAGGCTGAAGGTTTGATGGATTTTGACAGCTACGATGTACACACACAAAGAGGATTCATAAGGTTAAGACTCAGAGAACCCGATTTTGGACATGGTTCATACTCCAATCTGTATACACGAGCGGTTACAGAATCAAGCATAAAGCAAGAAGTTGCCGACTTACCCAATCAGCCTTATTCACCCGAATTGAAAGCAGTTTCCCTTAGCTATTCTGCGAGGAAGGAGATCGATATTCTCGATTCTTCAGAGTACTTTTTCCAGATTCAGCCCTTTGGTTATAAACCGATCGATGGGAAAACAGAAGACCCGTGGCTACTACCTCGGTTTTTTGGAGAGGGACATCTCCACATTGGAATTAAAGACGTGCAACCACTTAGTGAAGTGTCATTGTTAATTCAGTGCCTGGAAGGAACCGCTGCTCCTGATTCGAAGGTACCTGAAATAGACTGGAGTTATTTGCACGAAAATGAATGGAGGCAATTCCCATCGGCTGGTGTACTGTACGACAGTACAGAAAATCTCAACAAACCCGGAATTGTTACATTTTCCATTCCTGAAGAGATTTCCCTGGATAATACCATTTTTCCTGAAGAACATTTTTGGATTCAGGCGTCTACGAGCAGGTTTTCCGAAGGCACGTGCGAAATAACTGCGATCACATCCCAGGCAGCGGTTTTGGAAGCTGTAGTTAGCACATCCCCGACAGATTTTGATGCACCATTGCCAACTGACACGATTCGAAAACTCAAAGAACCCATATCTGAAGTTAAGAACATACGACAACCCTATCCATCAATTCCCGGACGCGCTGACGAGACTGACTCAGATTTCCATCAAAGAATAGCGGAACGCTTGAGACACAAGGATCGAGCCGTTAGTCTATGGGACTATGAGCGGCTGGTCATAGAACAATTCCCTAATGTATACAAGGTAAAGTGTTTTCGACATACGGATTCGGAAAAGGGATTTGCTCAAGGTAAAGTGCTGATGATTATCATTCCGGATATTCGTCAATACCTGGGGACAGATCCATTGGAGCCAACGGCTTCGATCCAACTTAAAGATGAAGTCTTGCAATTTCTGAATAAGCACAAAGCACCGTGGGTCAGTATTGAAGTAGAAAATCCCGTCTTTGAGGCCATAGAATTGGATTTTATGGTGAAGTTCAGACCCGGTTATCATAACGGACTTCATGAACAGGAATTACAGAATGAACTCAGAAAATACCTGGCGCCATGGGCTTTCGACGAAGGTCATGAAATTGGAATAGGTGGAAATATTTATAAGTCCTCGATTTTAAATTTCATCGAAGAGCTTCCTTATGTTGATTTTGTCACGTTTTTCAAGATGAATCAATACGATCAGGAAGGAAATGCCCGAATGAATGTTGAAGAAGCCTTCGCCTTGACACCGATTTCAGTCCTTACGACGGTTGCTGCACATGATATTACTGTGATTGATAATGATGAAGATGTCTGCGAAGATGGAATTGGTCACATGATCGTCGAAGAAAGTTTTACCACTATCAAATAAAATGTTATGAGCGAAAAATCAAGAGCACTTCTAAAAACAAAATTCCAGGCTGGGGATGCTCCATCTGAACGGGATTTTGGAGATGTACTCGATTCCTATATCAATAAATCAGACGATCAGATTACGATACAGGAAATGGCAGATGAGGGAGAAGACTCTGTGAGATTTGTCGGAATTGGTTCGGACGATCCTGAGAGCCCCCTCAGTATAAAAAATAGAAGAGGAAATCCAAACCTTATCCGACTGGAAGATCCTGAGGGAAAGGAACGCTGGTTAGTAGAAGTCAATCCCGATCAGGGGGATGAAGGCCTGAACATCACCGAGAGCGGTAATGAGTCATCAAATCTGTTTATTCGGGACGGCGGACGAGTTGGAATTGGTACAAAGACACCTTCCGAAAAACTGACGGTGCAAGGTAAGGTTGAGGCAGAAGAATTCGTAGGTCAGGTAAAATGGGAAAATATTCTGAACGTTCCCCCATCTGCCCCGCTCTTTCCAAAAGGAGGCATCATCATGTGGTCCGGTTCTCAGGAGGAAATTCCTGAAGGCTGGCTCTTATGCAACGGAAAGAAAGGAACCCCCGATCTACAAGATCGATTTGTCGTTTCGACAGGCCCAAACATAGAGGTAAACTCCAAGGGTGATGCAGACCAACACGATCATGGTTATGACCTCTCCGGCCATGCCATCATCACAACAACAGATGGCCAGCACGAGCATGACCTCCCGGCTGGATGGACATCCATGCAATTTGATGACGGAACCAATCCTGGCATAAGAGCTACGCCAAGTAGTGTCCGACCAGCTCAAATGGCTGGAGCGCATAATCACACGGTACCACTAAGTGGTGTAGCTGGAAAGACTACCTCGTATCAGGGAGAGAATCGGCCCAGATGGTACGCCTTATGTTTTATTATGAAATCTTAAGAAAATGAGTGAAAAATCACGTGCTACACTGAAAGAGAAATTCAAGAGAGGGTCTACACCCACTGAGGAAGATTTCGAAGAAGTACTCGATTCGTCGATCAACAAAATAGATGATCAAATCTCTGTTTTGAATAAAGGAAAAGGTATAACAGCGGCTCGATATATCGGTATTGGTTCCGATGAGCCAACTGCCCCCTTGAGCGTCAGGAATAAGAGCGAGAAACCCAATCTTGTGTCATTTGAAGACAAGTCGGGTAAGGAAAAGTGGCGCATTGAAATTGATCCTGTCGATGGCGAGAACAATGGACTTAACCTCGTTGAGAAAGACAATGATTCCTCCAACCTCTATATTCAGTCTGGAGGAAATGTAGGGATTGGAACAAGTGCTCCTGCATCTAAACTGGATGTTCGGGGTGCCCTAAAGCTAGAAAAAGGAGAAACAATTGACGAGATCTCCAATGAGTCTGACTTTGCAAAGAGTAGCAGTCGAATCGTCCCGACGCAGCATGCGGTGAAGGAATATGTCGACAGTCTTTTAGTCGGATCCATTTCACCTTTTGCCATGGGGACGCCTCCCGATGGATGGCTTGGATGCAATGGGATGGCGCTGAGCAGAACAGACTACTCAAGGTTGTTTGAGAGGATAGGAGAAACTTATGGAGCAGGTGATGGTCAAACCACTTTCAATATTCCGGATCTAAGAGGAGTATTCGTCAGAGGCATTGACCTAGGGCGAGAAATGGATCCATGGGATGGTAGAACGCTTGGCAGTCTTCAAGAAGATGCTTTTGAAGAACACCACCACAGGTTTCAAGGCAGATATGGTTCTGTATACAGCGTTGGTCACTCGCATTTGGATCATTCCAGTGGTGGTGTAGGCGCTTATACCAGCTATTGGTGGAGGATCAGAAGGTCAGCACGTTTTCGGTTCGGAATGGGTCGTACAACTGTCAATAGATACTCTTGGGGCTCCAGGAACTCGTATGAATCTCACAGTCACGGGTTTGTCCCGAATGGAGATGTCCGGGAACCAATTTCGGGAAAACGAAACGAAGAAACGCGCCCTATAAATGTCGCGCTGCTTTACTGTATAAAATACTAAACATCATGTACGTAGTAATAAACAAGAAAACCAAAAAAATTCTCCATGTGAATCCGGCACCCTTGTCTCAAAAACTGGCTCCCAAAGAGGTTTTTTACAAGTACGATTCAAGGACAATGGAAGTGCTGCGAAATAAGCTGAGCCACTTGCCTGATCATTACAAAGTCAACAAGAGAAATGAGATTGTTGAGTTGAGTACTTCGGAAAAGATGGATGCTAACCTTCTACGCTTGGGTCAAAATGAGAAACTCAAGGGAGGAGAGGTCGTCGAAAAATCACTTAGAGAACAGCAGAAAGAAGGGCTCCTGGATTTGGCACCTAATTACAAGATCAGTGGAAATGAAATAGTGGAGAAAACACTGGAAGAACAGGTAAAAGAAGGTCAGATTTCAATTGGTCCTACGCAGAAAGTTGAGAATAATGAGATAGTAGACATGTCGCTTAAGGAGCAGATCGAAGCAGGTCATGTTACAATAGACGAGCCTTTCGAGTATGTGGATAATGAAGAAATCGTCAATAGATCCATTGAAGATTTACTGAAGAAGAAATTGCTTAAAACGAAGAGACAGGTCAACCGCGCAATTGAAATTCTGAACGAAGAACAATCTCTTGAGATAGAAGAGGAGGTTGGTACCGGGTTGGAATTGAAGTTGGTCAAAGGTTACCTGGATTGGATCAACGAGGGACGACCTGAAGATGATGATCGTCAGAAGAAATATTCGGAAATGCAGAAAAAAGTAGACAAGATTAAAAGTGGCTATAGCAAAGTAAAAGAGAAGCTCAGGAAAATGCTGTGAGCTTCGAGCCTTAAAATTTTATTGAACGAATAATTCACAAATGAGTCAAAAGTCCAAAATAGTACTCAAAACCAAATTTGAAGCAGGTCAAATTCCTACGGAAGAAGACTTTGGTGACTTACTCGATTCTTCTATTAACAAAGTAGATGATCAGGTCGCAATCAGAAACGTTGGCAGGGGACTGACTGCAGCTCGCTACGTGGGGATAGGATCTGTGGATCCTGAAAGTCCTTTGAGCATTCGTAATCGAGGTAAGAAGCAAAACCTGCTGGGATTTGAGGATGCCGATGGGAATGAAAAATGGCAAATTCAAATAGATCCTGAAAAGGGCGGCGAAGGATTGAACCTGTCGGAGAAAGACTCGGAGACATCAAACCTGTTTATTCGGACAGGAGGCAACGTAGGCATTGGGACAAAAATTCCAACTGAAAAGCTATCGGTGAAGGGGAATGTAGAAGCAGAAAAGTTCATTGGGACGATTGACTGGAACAGCCTTCAAAACATACCACTAACGCTGCTGGTACCTAAAGGAATTATCGTTATGTGGAGCGGCTCATCTGATGACATTCCTGATGGATGGGTTTTGTGTAACGGAGAAGGCGATGTACCGGATTTGCAAGACAGGTTTATCGTTGGAGCTGGTAATTCCTATTCCGTTAAAGACGAGGGCGGTGAAGAAAAGGTGACCTTAAGCACAAGCCAAATGCCGTCTCACCGTCATAGTGTGAACCTGACGACAAACTCAAACGGGAATCACAGTCACAGAGTCAATGCAGATAAAGGCGATGGTGGAGGTAATGGAAGTCGCTTTGATATGACAGATGGTAGCAGTAAGGGAGCTATGTACACAGATTCCAGGGGTGCACATTCCCATAGTGTAAATGGACATACAGGATATTCTGGTAGTACTCAATCTCATGAAAACAGACCACCGTACTATGCATTGTGCTTCATATTGAAAACCTGACCGTATGAGTGAAAAGTCGAAAATAGTACTTAAAACCAAATTTGAGGCAGGTCAAATTCCAACTGAAGAAGACTTTGGAGATCTTCTCGATTCTTCGATCAACAAGGTTGATGATCAGGTAGCCATTAGAAATATCGGGAGAGGAAAGAATGCGGCTCGTTATGTTGGGATTGGATCTGTCGATCCGGAAAGTCCACTTAGCGTTCGAAATCGGGGTAAAAAGCAAAATCTCATTGGGTTTGAAGATGTTGAAGGCAATGAGAAGTGGCAAATTGAGATTGACCCCGAAAAAGGAAGTGAAGGCCTCAATATCAAAGAAAAAGGCGCAGAATCTGGCAATTTATTCATTCAATCCGGAGGAAATGTTGGCTTAGGAACAAAGGCCCCCAAAGAAAAGCTGGAGGTACTTGGAACAGTTAAAGCAGCCCGATTTGAAGGTAAAATGAGCTGGAACAACCTTGAAGATGTACCCGAAGACAAGACTGTGCCGGCAGGGGTCATTCTGATGTGGCACGGGTCAATTGAGAAGATCCCTAAAGGATGGGTGCTTTGTGATGGACAGAATGGTTCACCTGATTTAAGAGATCGTTTTGTGACAGGTGCAGGATCAAGCTATGCCGTTGGAAGTACTGGAGGAGCGAATTCGGTAAAGCTAACAATCGGACAAATGCCAGCGCATACTCATCCCATAAATCCATCAGGAAATCATCGTCACAGTTATTCAAGGGGTGAAAAAAGGGGAGACGGTGCAAGTGGAAGCGGAGGTGCAAACGATGGTCATAGCACCCGCTATACCGCGTATGACGGGAATCATTCGCATGTGGCAGGGAAAACTGGACAAAACCAGACTCACGAAAACAGACCTCCTTACTACGCGCTATGTTTTATAATGAAAATCTAACCGCATGGGAGAAAAGTCTAAGATAGTACTCAAAACAAAATTCGAAGCAGGACAAATCCCAACTGAAGATGACTTTGGTGACGTGCTTGATTCTTCAATCAATAAGGTCGATGACCAGGTATCTGTACGAAACATTGGAAGAGGGCCCACGGCTGCTCGCTACCTCGGAGTTGGATCAGTAGATCCGGAAAGCCCCTTAAGTGTTAGGAATCGAGGCAAGAAGCAAAACCTTGTTGGGTTCGAAGACGCGGATGGGAATGAGAAGTGGCAGATTCAGATTGATCCTGAAAATGGAGAAGAAGGATTGAATTTAGTCGCCAAAGATGCGGAGTCAGCAAACCTCTTTATTCAATCTGAAGGTAAGGTTGGCATAGGAAATAAAAGACCGGAAGAGCGCTTGCATGTTGAAGGAAAAGTGAAGGCTGAGCAGTTCATAGGAAAAATAGATTGGAATAACCTCTCCAATGCACCATCCGAGTATTTGGTTCCAAAAGGCGGAATTATCATGTGGTCAGGAAATGAATCTGATATTCCAGACGGTTGGAAGCTTTGTGATGGATCTAAAAATACACCTGATTTAAGAGGAAGATTCATTCTTTCAAGCGGAGAAGCAGCCGATTTAAGTGAAAGACCTATAGGCGAAATTGGAGGAGACGAAAACATACTACTCACTCCTAACAACCTTCCGTCGCATAGCCACGGACTTAGTGATAATAACGTCGGGTTCACCGAAAATGATGGTGGGTGGTTAGATTATCAGAATATGGTCAAATCATTAAGTGCCAGTTCCGGAGGCCTTACGGTTTACTACAATGATATCTACGATGGTGATGAAGACCGCTCGAATCATAGAAGTACCGGAAGTACTAGTTCTGCAGTAACGTCTTTGAGCAGGAGTTCGGTCTATACCAGGATCAGGTACAAATCAGGAGCAAAGACAGATGAGACTGGGGGGAATGTTCCCATTGAAAACATGCCTCCATTTTATGTGTTGGCATTTATAATGAAATCTTGAGTATATGGAGGAGTATATTCAACAATTTGAAAATGTGATTGATGAAAAGTTCTGTAAGGAGCTAATTGGTTTTTTTGAATCCAATGAGGATCACCAATTCTGGGGTATGACCCAACCTGAAACGGTGAAGTTTGAGAAAAAGAAAACCAAGGAACTTGTTCTGGATCCGCAGAATCCTGCCGCATACAAGCTACTTTATGATCTGCAGATTTCTCTACTTGAAAATCTCGGAAAGTACCAGGAAAAACATGAAATGGTACGATTGCCGCTAACTCCCTCTCAATTCAGAATCAAAAAATATGACAACGATGGGTCTTCACACTTCGATTGGCACGTCGATTCGAATACAATAGCCAACTCCGGCAGAGCGCTTGTGGCCCTGTGGTATCTTAATGATGTCGCCATAGGAGGAGAAACTGAGTTTAAGAATCCTGATATGACGATCAAGCCAAGCGAAGGAACATTGGTAATGTTTCCACCATTTTGGACTTTTAAGCACAGGGCTAACCCGCCGGTATCTAACCCTAAATATATCGTCTCAACATTTCTACTATTAATGAACTGATGATTAAATCCCCTTCCATATCGCGTGATTTCGTTCCAATAGATGAAAGTGGATATTTCATAAATAATACTTCATTGTCAAGAATCTCCAAAGAACTCTTGACTGATATTCACTTGATTGTAGCAAGCATTGTTAAGCTTCTCAAGGAAGAAGATGTAAGCATTTACCTGAGAGGATCACTTGCTCAGGGTAACTTTTGGCCGGGCTATTCTGATATAGATTTAATTGTTATTTGCAACAAACCAGCTGCAACCGAACACAGGATAAGGAAATTGAACGCATACAATTTCACCAAAATTGATGTTAGGTGTTTTGATAAGCATTTCGTCCCGGGTCACATCCTTTTTGCTGTTAATGTGTCTTCTCTGCTAGTACACGGACCTCACATTATTGATAAACTTGAAAAAGTAAAAGCAGATGAGTCGGCTTGTTTCACTCTTAAGAAAGTGGAGCATTACTCAAATAGAGCAATTGCTGACCTTCGCCTTGCCGGGTCAATGCCGCAGAACGCAGAGAGAGATGCATTCATTCTGAAAATCACATCATGGATTTCGAAAAAGCTTCTAAGAGCAGGAATGGAATTGGTACTCGGTTCCACAAAAAAATACTCCAGTAATCTTAGAATATGTGCAGACCTGATTTGCAGCGTGTATCCACATGTCAATGAAGCCAGTAGGAAGGTTTTAGCGATGTACCTTGAAAGGAGGATAGACATAGAATCGCATTTGAATACGATCAGTGACTTCACAGCATTTCTGGTGAAAGAAAGGGAACTGAATTTAACTACTGCATCATGTATGTAATAAGATATAAAAAGACGGAAGAAATAGTCTTCATCTCAAGTGTGAAATTTAAAAAGATGCCCAGTCCAAAGGCACTGTATCCATTGTTTGACGATCAATTAATGGAGATGGGATGGACTGATGAGAGCGGATTGCCATCGGCTTTCAAAATTGACAAGCAAGGAGTGATCAGGGAACTTTCACTAAGTGAAAAAATCAAAAAAGGCCA
>JANQEC010000004.1 GCA_028278585.1 Cyclobacteriaceae bacterium
CGACTTCGATGATATCGAATTTGTCGCATGCATTCATGTCGGCGAGCTGTGCTTCCGCTCCATTTTCAAGAGCCCGGCGCTTTAGGGTTTTACCAAGTTCAGATTTCGGATCCCCATGAGATCGATTGATCATTTTTTCAAAGAATTCCCGATGCTCAACAGCTTTGTTCAATGCTTTCAGTGTGTCGGGATGGACACGCAATCTTAAACCGCTGCCGAGAAGAATCTGTCCTTTAAGATCTTCAGGATATTTCATGGAATAGGAAAGAGCGATGCCTCCGCCCAGTGAATGACCCGCTAGTACCACATCCTTGTATCCGTGCTCTTGTATATAACCGTGCAGCCAGTCGGCGCAATCCTCAACAGTCGTAAGTAACTCCCCATCCGGGTGACCGGGAAGATCCACTGCGATGGAACCTTCAAAATATTTAGTTTGATGATAAAATGATTCTTTCGTACTTCCCGATCCGTGAATAAAAATAAGTTGCATAACAATTCCTCCTTTTGAGTGTTTATATATAGTTCTTCTCCAAATTTGGTTGGAGAAGAAGGGGCCGAGGATTCCAGGATTCAAGGGTTCAAGGATTTGTTTTCTAAGGATTTTATCAATGCTTTTAACATTCTTTCATTTTCTGATATATCTTTTTTTAATGTACTCAATTCAACTTGTTCAATAAAATCTAAATCTCCTGCTAATTATATCTGAGTTTCCAATTCACATACCGAACCATAAGAAATGTAAAGCATCCTAACATAATCCATAGTTGATTTTCTTCCATATCCTTCTGCGATATTGGAAGGAATAGACCCAACAGACCTTCCTATCTGTGAAGTTAGACCGTATCTTTCTTCCTTTGGAAAATTTGCTGTCATTCTAAATATCTTTAAACAAAGTTCCATGACTTTTTCCAAACTTTCAACTCTTTGTAATTCTTTAGCATTTCCCTTGAATCCTCGAAACCTCGAAACCTCGAAACCTTGAACCCTTGAATCCTGGAATCCTTATCTTGAATCGTTTCTAACTAATGGATGATAATTTGCCTACTCTATCATAATAGTCTGCAC
>JANQEC010000025.1 GCA_028278585.1 Cyclobacteriaceae bacterium
GATCCGGATAACTATGGGTTCATTGGAGTGCTTTACAACAACCTGGGAATTGCTCATGATCGCTTAGATCAGCCAGACAGTGCACTTTATTACCACTCACGTGCACTTGAAATCCGCCTGGAATTCAATGTCAGCAAACGACGGCTGCAAGCCACATATACAAACCTGGGATCAATCTACCATACCTACGTCAAAGATGTAGACAAGGCTATTGAGTTTACAAAGAAGGCCATTGCTATCAATCTTGAAACTAAAAACCATGTTGGTCTAAGTGGAAACTACATAAACCTTGGCGACATGTACAAAGAGCAACGTGCCTGGAACTCCGCGCGTGACAGCTTTAACAAAGCCATTCAATATGCAGATTCTTCTAAAAATAAAAGCACACTTAGTGCTGCCTACCGGTCAATGGCCGAATTGGAAGAAGAGGTGGGCAACGTGGGCACCGCTCTTGAATTCTTTAAAAAGAGACACCAGGCACGGATAAATGCCATCGAAAACAGGCAAGAAGTTGAAGTAAAGCGGCTGGAGAATAATTATACAGTAGCACAAAAAGAGAAGGAATTAGCTGTTCTGAAAACAGAGCAAGCCAGGCAAGATTTGGTGCAGGGATATTTAATTACAGGTATTGTCATCGCCATCTTAACCGTTCTCCTGATCGTTATTCTGGCACGGGCCAAGGTGAAGAAAGCGAAGGAAGATCGGCTTAAGCTCGAACGAGAACTTGAGTACAAAAACAAAGAACTGACTTCCTATGCACTCAACTTCATCCAGAAGAACGAGCTTATCGAACAATTTTCTGATAAAATCGAGAAAATAAGAAAGCAAGCACCCGGAGAAGTAGCATCGGAACTTAATCGAGTGCGAAAACTATTGGATGATAGCTCCCGAATTGATAATGAATGGGAAAATTTCAAAATGATGTTCGAGGAAGTGCACAAAGGATTTTTTACAGCAATCAAAACACAATACCCGGAGATTGGCAGTGCAGAACTTCGACTCTGCGCTCTCCTGCGACTCAACATGAATCTGAAAGAGTCATCGCGCATCCTGGGTATATCCAGCGACAGTGTGAAAACGGCTCGTTACCGATTGAGAAAAAAATTAGGTCTTGCCACCGAGGATAACCTGGTAGATTTCCTGATGCGTTTTGATCAAAAAATGGTGGCATAGCATTTTTGATTTGTAGCAATACATTGCTAATTGTGACGTAGTGCAGTAACTTCGCGCCTCAAAATCAGGCGTAAATGATCTCAACTCAAAATATTTCCCTTCAGTACGGCAAAAGAGTCCTTTTTGATGAAGTCAACATCAATTTTACCGGAGGTAATTGTTATGGCATAATCGGCGCAAATGGAGCTGGGAAATCCACTTTTCTTAAGATCCTTTCCGGCGAAATACCAGCTAACTCCGGATCTGTAAAAATAGAGCCGGGCAAACGAATGGCGGTCCTGAAACAGAATCATTTCGAATACGATGAAGTCCCGGTTCTGGATACGGTTGTTATGGGGCATAAGGAACTCTGGGATCTGAAACTGGAAAAAGATGCCATCTACGCCAAGCCGGATTTCTCTGAAGAAGACGGAAATCGTGCCTCAGATCTTGAAGCCAAATTTGCAGACATGGATGGGTGGAATGCAGAGTCTGATGCAGCCGCACTTTTAAGCGGTTTGGGTATAAAAGAAGCGGATCATTATAAACTGGTCAAGGAATTGAGCGGTAATGAAAAAGTGCGTGTTTTGCTAGCTCAAACCTTATTTGGCAATCCCGATATTCTCATCCTGGATGAGCCAACCAACGATCTGGACATACAGACGATTTCCTGGCTGGAGGATTATCTCCTTGATTTCAAAAATACGCTCATTGTCGTTTCCCACGACAGGCATTTTTTGGATACGGTTTGTACGCATGTTGCCGATATTGATTTCGGCCAGATCAAATTATATACTGGCAACTACACCTTTTGGTACGAATCAAGTCAGTTGGCACTGAATCAGCGAACAGCAGCGAATAAAAAAGCTGAGGACAAAAAGAAAGAACTACAGGAATTCATTGCCCGATTTAGTGCCAACGCCTCAAAATCCAAACAAGCAACCAGTCGGAAAAAGCTGTTGGATAAAATCAATATTGAAGAGATACAACCCTCTAACAGAAAATACCCGGCAATCATATTTACACAAAACAGAACCGCCGGTGATCAGATCCTTGAGGTTGAAAAGCTAAGCATGGAATCCAGCGATGGCTACTTGTTTAAAGACCTCGATCTTTTCGTAAATAAGGGAGATAAAATTGCTGTTGTAAGCGATGATAGTTTAGCAGTGACATCCTTCTTTCAGGTTTTGATGGGTGAGCAGCAAGCCACAAGCGGTTTCCACAAATTCGGGCAAACAATCACAAAAGCATACCTCCCTAATGAGAATTCATCCTATTTTGAATCTGATGAAAACCTTATTGACTGGTTAAGGCAGTATTCGGATGGAGAAAAAGACGAAGTGTACATTCGTGGATTTTTAGGAAAGATGTTGTTTTCAGGTCAGGAAACCTTAAAAAAATGTAATGTATTATCCGGTGGTGAAAAAGTAAGATGCATGATCTCAAGGATGATGTTGCAGGGTGCCAACTTATTGATCCTGGATGAACCAACCAACCACCTGGACCTGGAATCAATTACAGCATTCAACAATTCCCTGAAAGATTTTCCAGGAACAGTTCTGTTTACCTCCCATGACCACACATTCACACAAACGATCGCTAACCGAATCCTGGAATTACGTCCGGATGGTTTTACAGATACCTTGAGTACGTACGATGCGTATTTGGAAAAGAAGCAACTTGAAGTGGTTGGTTAGGAATTTTCAAGGCTATTTCTTAATCATTTTGGAATAATAAATACGCCCTTCAGTACCTAACGCTATAGTATAAACTCCAGTTGCCAGGTCATACACATCGTACTGGTCCTGTGGCCTTGTGAATTGTTTTACGAGTCGTCCATTTAGGTCCAATATTTTTACCTCTGAAATACTAAGATTGTTGTTCGAAAAACTGAAATGAGTCGTAACGGGATTTGGAAAGAAATTCAAGGTAAGGCCCCCGGCATCAACAATGTTTAGCGGAACTTCTGCGGTTACCAAAGCACTGTAGAGAGGTCTGCCACCTATCAAAAGAGGATTAAAGTCATATAGCTCCGTAAAATTAGTACCATCAATATCAAGATTAAAGATTGTGCCTCTCTTATATTCTCCGCCTGATCTTGTCATACCCCACAATTTGTCGTCATGCAAAAGCAAACTACCAAAGGGTTCGAATCCTTCGGACTCATCAAACTCATGAACAACTGAGAACATTGTTCCATCTGGATTGATGGTGAAAATGATGCCTTCACCAGCTCCTCCATAGTTCGTCATTCCCCAAAGTTTTCCATTGGCTTCAATCAAGTTACCCGTAGGATGATATCCTTCGTTAAAATCAAATTCATGAACTTTTGTATAGTTCTCTCCATTAAGATCTAAATTGAAGATAACCCCCAAAATTGAGCCTAGCCCTCCCGATCCTGCACTTACGGTCATTCCCCAAAGCTTCCCATTACTTTCCAGCAAATCAGCAAATGGGCTACGCCCATTTACAAAATCGAAATCATACGCTTTTTTGTAATCTGTTCCATTAATGTCAATACTGAAAATTACGCCAACATCATTTGACCCGCCCCGGTTTGTTGTTCCCCAAAGTCTACCATTACTTTCGATTAAACTGCCAAAGGGATAAGCACCATTCTCATTATCAAAATGGTGAACAATTTCATAATCACTCCCGTCCGAACCAATGCTGAATATGACACCGTAATCTCCTGAACCTCCGAAATTTGTCAGACCCCATAGCTTACCATTGCTGCTGAGTAACTTGCTAACAGGATTTCCTCCATTCAAGCCATCAAATTCATGAATCTTTAAATAGTCTGAACCATCAAAATTGACACGATAAATCACTCCTTTTCCATTAACTCCACCATCAACTGTCATTCCGTACAACCTTCCATCCACTTCAATCAGTCCCGAAGATGGATCACTCCCCTTTGGGTTATTAAATTCATGGACTTTGGTATAGCTTCCATCGGAATCAAGATTAAAAATCAAACCATCATTGCTCATGCCTCCTGAGGAGGTCATGCCCCAAAGTTTATTGTTAATAACAGTGAAATTTCCATTGGGACCTCTACCATTTTCCTTGTCAAAATCATCCACAACCGAATAGTTAGTGCCATCGGTATTTAAATTAAAAATGACACCATAGTCGTTTTCGCCACCAAAGCTTGTCATTCCCCAAAGTTTTCCATTGTTTTCCACTAAACTGCCAAATGGTCTTTCTCCCAGCATATCAGTGAAATTCATAATCTTGGTAAAATTGCCTCCGTCCAGGTCCAGACTGAAAATAACTCCCTTGTTTAGAATCGTACCACCTTCAAGAGTCATTCCCCAAAATTTTCCGTTACTTTTAAGCAGGCGTCCAACCGGATATCTGCCGTTTGTCTGATCAAATTCATGAAACTTAGTGTAGTTACCACTATTATCAAATCTGAATATGACCCCAAGACTACTTGTACCACCAAACTTGGTCATCCCCCAAAGACTCTCATCACTTGCAATAAGGCTTCCTTCCGGAAAAGCTCCATCGGTACCGTTAAAATTGTGCTCAATAGCGTATTGTAAACTATTGGGATCCAAACTAAAAATCACTCCAGATCGATTGGGCCCACCGTCACGTGTAAGTCCCCATAATTTCCCATCATGATCTAACAAAGCCCCTCTTGGGTTACTACCATTGGAATCATCGAAATCAAGAACCTTTGTAAAGTTGGTGCCATCTAAATCCAGACTGAAAATCACTCCTTCATCGAAACTTCCACCAGCGCTTGTCATCCCCCATAGTTTCCCATTGCTCTCAATCAAACTACCATATGGCAAACTTCCGGTAGTAATGTCGAACTCATGAACTCTGGTGAAGTTGCTTCCGTCCAGATCCATGTTAAATATTACACCAAACCCAAAAGATCCTCCGCCAACGGTCATTCCCCAAAGTTTTTCATTGCTTTCAATTAGATCTGCAACAGGTTTCTGAATAGTAGTAAAATCTACAAGTTTTTTTGGATTACTCCCATCTTCCTGAATTGAAAAAACACTACCACCTCCTAATGTGGTAGTTCCAAATAGCTTATTAATGGTTTGGGCCTCAAGAAAATTTGAGAGGGTCAACAGGAGCGCAAGTAATCCATAAAATTTCATTGCTAATTCATTTTTTAAGGTTGTAATTAATGTTAATACCTCTTTCTTAATAATGTCAACACTTATTGATTAGCAATTAATTCGTATGAATTCAAACCGAATGATTAGGGCTAGTAAATAGCTACATCTTGAATTATATGTGCGGCATTCCCTTCCCTGTTTCAACAAAACTCTTCAAACTAGTAGAGATAAACATGTCCCAGGTCGGAGCACAAACATCGTAGCATTCAAAAGCAGGAGTTAACCCTGCGTGAGTGAAAGAAAGTTTAGTTTCATTACCTATAGGTGTAATAATCCAGTATACCTTCGTTCCCACCCATTCATGTTCGAATTCCGGCTGGCCATCGATGCATTCCCACACAATCTTTTGGTCGCTGACTAGTTCCGTGATTCTGAATTTCCAAAATGCCTTCCCAAAAGAAGTTTTAAACTCATCTCCTATTTCGGCAACTCCCCTATCTGTTTTCCCCCACCACGATTCCAGGTTCTGAGTAATCGCCTGAAATAATACGTCTGGTGAAGTCAAATACGTAATTTCCTTTGAATAATCCATCAGTTATCGTTTCCATCTAAACGATTTAAAACGTAGGAAATGGACAACTCAGAATGTCGGCTCAGGTCGTTTATCAAAGTCATTTCTAGTAAATATCAGAAACAAGGCTGTAGAAATTCCGGCAGATCCAAACATCATGCACATCACCATAATCTGATATCGTGCCGCAATAAAAGGTGAAACGCCTGATAAAATCTGGCCAGTCATCATTCCTGGCAATGAAACGAGTCCTACAGCAAATAAAGAGTTAGTGATTGGTATTAATGCTGCCTGAAGAGCAACAATTTTAGCTTGTCCAAAAGATTCATTTCTATCGAGTTCTGCTTGCAAACGTTCGCCAGCCAGGCTGATGCTGTTCATTGCATTTGCAAAGATCATCCCCGCCAAAGGGATGGTATAGCTTGGAAGATACCATGGATCAAGCTGTAACACTCCCTGAGTAATAAGTATCAAAATCAGCCCGCCTCCCATAGTGATTGCACCAAAACATTTCAGGTACAGCTCTTTTCTGGAAATTTTTATGGTCCTTAGCGCGATCCAGCTTGCAGATAGTAGCATTACCGAAAGCACAGCTAGTACAATCCAACTTCTACCTGCATTGAAAATAAAGGTCAGAAGATATCCAACAAGCATCAACTGGAGCAGCATTCGAAAAACAGCGTATATGGAATTCTTATGCCCAATCCTCCATTTCCATACAATAGCGATAACTACAAGCACTGGGATAAAGGCTAATAGTAGGTTTGCGACAGGGATTGTCTGTATGGTCTCTTTCATAATACCTTAAAAGTAAAAGAACCGATCAGCCTACATCGACTGACCGGTTCTTAGTTCTTGTAATCGAACTATTAATTTTCTGAAATTGCCTGACCTTCAATCCATGGAGCCCCGGCATCTTTCAAAGACTTTTCTATTCCTGGTAAAACGGAATCGGCAATAGTCATCAGGTCACCCTTGATGCTGGAGAGTTGCTTCTTTCCTAAAGCTACATTTTCCTTATGCATTTCTGTGGGTCCATAAGTTGTTCTTAGTCCTCTCAATCCAACAAACATTCTTGAGCTTGGCGTAGGATTCCGTACTTCACCTACTTCTCTTTTTGCTTCACTTCCATTTAACTGAGCCGAAAGAACCAGGAGTTGTTGTTTCGCTTCGTGGATTCTGGTTACCAGCTCAGGTGATTCCTTATTTAATCTACTCAATGCTGTCTGCATTGCCTTCACTTTCTTCAAGCTATTGTCCAGCACCGTAGATGTGGCCGTAATATCCTGCTGTAACTTCTGAACCTCGGCAATAACCTCACCAATTTCATCGTAAGAAGCTCCATCCAGTGCTCCCTTTCTAAGTGGAACAACGTTGAACTCCTGCGGATCAGCTAATTCTTTGACAACTCCATCTACTACTTTTGACAATGTCACAGTATACTTTCCTGGAGTCGCCATAAAACCACCGCCAAAGAAACCACCTCTTCGTTCTTGCATCCTAATTCCATTTTTAGAAGCCATTCGTAAATTCCAGCTTACACGGTGAATACCTGCCTTGGTTTTTCCTTCTACTGTGTTCACTAGGTTTCCATTGGCATCTTTTATGGTTAGCAACACTTTGGGTTTCTCCTGACGTTTCTCTTTCTCCAGCGACTCCCAGCCTGGAAACGGAACATCCTTGTTTTGCTTGATCAACTCTTTTTCACGTTTTTTCCTTTCCTCCTTCAAAGTCACAAGCCCATCTTTCAAGTAATAGGTAAAAACAGCTCCAAAAGGTGGATTATCTGCTACATATTTAGCGATTCCTTGTGAACCAACCAAAGAACGAGGCG
>JANQEC010000041.1 GCA_028278585.1 Cyclobacteriaceae bacterium
CTATCGGTGCCGCCTATTATAGAGAATTATATCGGCAGGGTTTAATTGAAAAAGAAAAGGATATAATGCTCACGAACATGGGGAAGGACAATTTGAACCCGGTCATTTTTAGTTTGCTCGTAAATGACCTTTTCGTCAAACTTCAAACGTTTGAATATGCCGGAAGAAATTATAAGATTGATCGGGGATATTCATTCGAACAAAACTTAAACAGAAACCTCGGAGGTGTACTGGCCAAAAAAATAAGTGATTACCGGAAAGCAGAAGAAAATGCTGAAATCCCTACCCTCATATTATCTCCTACGATAGCCAATGATGGAAGAAAACTCTACATTTCTTCTCAACCTGTTAGTTACATGGGCATCTCCACCGAGATTACCAGTGACCCATCACTCAAGATCCGGGGTGTAGACTTCCAGGTGCTATTTAAAAATCAATCTGCGGAAGACCTCAGTTTTCTATCCGCACTACGGATGTCCGCTTCCTTTCCGTACATAACACCTTCTGTTAGTTTACCTAGTGTGCCAAGGATTGAAATTATGGATGCAGGAATTTCCGACAACTTTGGTGTTTCTGATGCACTTAAATTCACACATGTATTTAAAGATTGGATAGAAGAAAACACGGCTGGAATTGTGTTTTTGGTTATCCGGGATACCAAGTCGAATTCACCAATAGAGGATAGACCCATACCTTCCGTTCTGGACAGACTCACTTATCCGATAGCAAGTGTTTACAATAACCTATCCAGCATGCAAGACATCAACAATGATGTTAGGATTGAAAAAGCAAAAGATTGGTTTAATGGTGAATTTGATGTAGTGGAAATTGCTTATGATTCTCATTATAATGCCAAGGATGAATCTGATGTGAAAAGAGCATCCCTAAGCTGGCATTTAACCTCACTTGAGAAAAAAAACATCATTGAAAACATCCATATTGAAAGCAACAAGACGGAGTTGATTCGGCTTAAGGATTTGCTTAAAAACTCATCAACTCCTTAAAACGCGAAGTTTGCCTCCGTGACACTTCCACTTCGGTGCCATCCTTAAGGTATAACCTTATTGTGCCACTAAACCATGGTTCTATTTTATCAATCCATTTTAAATTAATGATCTGTTGCCTGTTTGCTCTGAAGAACACTTCCGGGTCAAGTCTTGATTCCATGTATTGCAACGTCTTGGGAATCATTGGTTTTTGATCTTTGAAATAGATGCGTGTATAGTTGTCCCATATTTCAAATATCCGAACCTCACCCAGGTTGACAAACCAACATTTTTCACCATCTTTTACAAACACCTGGCTGTTCTCCGTAAGCTCCTTCTTATCTGAACGCCTCACGTCATGACTTAATCTAACTCGCTCTAGCGCTTTCTCAAGTCGCTCCTCCGTTATGGGCTTTTTTAGGTAATCCAACGCATTGTATTCAAAGGCCTTCATGGCAAACTCACTGTATGCCGTGGTGAAAATCACATGTGGCACTTCATCCAACGATTCTAACAACTCGAATCCGTTTTTTCCAGGCATTTGAATATCCAAAAACAACAAATCGGGGTTCAATTCCCTGATCTTCTCCAGGGCCTCATCAACATTTTCCGCCTCACCGAGAATATCTATATCCTTTCTTTTCTCAAGTAAGAACTGTAGTTCCTGTCTAGCCAGGCGTGTATCGTCAATTATCAGCGCTTTCATTTTTCCAGTGGAAGCTTAAGTACGGATTTTACCATCTCATCTTCCTGAAACAATTGCAAATCTGGTTCTTTTTCAAAAAGGATTCGAATTCGCTCGGTAGCATTTCTAAGTCCAATTCCGCTTCCATTACCATTTTTCTTTAACTCACCTGTATTACAAACCTGAAGGATCAGCTCATCCTCATCTGATCCAACATCAATTTTGATCTTACCTCCTCCTTTAACCTGTGAAATTCCATGTTTTACTGCATTTTCAGCCATCAATTGAATGATCATGGGTGGAATTTTATAACCATTCAGATCTGAGCAGGAGTTAATGGTAAAATCGAGTCGTCTTTCATAATGAATGGTTTCCAATTCAAGGTACTTCCGCACGATCTCCAATTCATCCGCTACCGTAACTTTTTCATTGTTGTTGAATTGTATCGAATATCGTAGGAGCTCAGACAAATGTGACACCATATCCCTGGCTTTCATCTGGTCTTCAAGGATAAGGGCGCGAATGTTGTTAAGCGCATTGAAAAGAAAGTGGGGATTTATCTGTGCCTTCAAGGCAATCAGTTCTGCATCCTTAAGCGATGATTGTAGCTTCCACTTTTCAATTTCCTCTCTTTTATAGTTTCTGAAAAAATAAATGATGAGATAAACCCCAGTCCAAAGTGACAGATAAATGAAGGTTTGCAGACTGTAAAGCAAAAAGACAGGTACTGAAAATCCGCTTTCAGGTACCATGTTAGTGAAATTATAACTATAAATAGTACCCAGTGAATTCACCACTAATGCAATAACCATTAAAGTTGGTATTAGTCGGGCAATAAGTGCTTTCAACCTCAGCCCAAGCCATTCATACTTTTTCATCCACAGGCGCAATAAATGAGTAGAACTGAGCATCAGTAATGCTCCGAAAACATTAAAACTGATATAAGGGAGATTTAACTCAGAGAAATACCCCATAGTTAAAATCCCAATGATGCAATAGATCGTCCACGCAGTAATCTGAATGGTCCAATACCACCTATTTCTTGACATAATTAACCTCATTTACAATCCAATAATAAGGAAAACCATCCACGGTATAAGAGGATGGTCATTACTTGCCTCATTTACGAAAATGTGGAGTGAGACTCAGTATGAGTCCACATTATATCCAGGATAAAAATGCTTAGCTCTTTTTATTCAGGAAACTTTTGACTTGCGTAAAGAAAAAATCCGGATCATCCCACATGATAAAGTGTTTGCCTTCGTCAGTCATTTCTATTGTAACATCCTTTAGGTTCCTGTATTGATACTGAAATGTTCTTTCAGTCATTTCCTTGGTAACGCCATAATCCTTGTATCCAATCCATGCACCTAAAACCAGGGTTGGAACCTTGATCTTCGAGACCTCCTCACGTAGGTCAATTTGATATAACTCGTACATCGCCTGGGCAACCGTAACTGTATGACTCTTTCTTCCCCATTCCATCACTACCTCAATGTCTTCATCAGCATTCATCATGGTCTTAAGCATCATAGGTTGCATTGCCTCGTACTGCTCGGGAGTCTGCAATTCGATATTCTTCTTCATCATCTCAGCCATTGATTTGCTTGTTTCTGGTGTTGCCTCAGGATTTTGCATAGCTCCCAAAAAAGGAAGTCCATCTACTACAATAAGTTTTGAAGCTGTTTCAGGCTCTTTTGATCCGATATACAAAGTAAGAAACCCGCCAAGACTATGCCCCATTACTACCGCATTCTTGAGTTTCTCCTTTTTCAGGTATGAGATGAGTTCGTCACCAATGTATTCCAAATAATTTTCCTTCTCTACCGGAGGTTGACCAGCAAAGCCAGGTAAGGTCACCACATGACATTCATAATCTTCTTTCAATACTTTCACAGTTTCATCCCACACATCTCCAGAACATGATATGCCCGGGATCATAAGCACCGGCGTTCCTTTTCCAGTTACTTCTACATCAAACGTGTATTTCTGGCCATGAACGATACAAACAATTATCATCAGGCCGAATAATGCAATTGGTCTTTTCATACTACTTGGGTTTTCATTTTGATTTTTTAATTCACTCCGAAAGTACGCGCAGTACGTTCTTTGTAGCGGAGTTTTAAAGGGAGTGGTTGATAAGCATTGCCGAATGGATAAAGAATTGTCGTTCGTGACAAATAATCTTTCTCTTGCTTTTTTGTGACAAAAATTTGCAACTTCTGTCTATATCCCCTGTCACTTACTAAAACCTTATAACTATGCTACGAAACCTCTTTCTCACATCTATCAGGTCTTTGTTGAAAAACAAAAGCACGTTTTTGCTAAATATGGTGGCACTTACCATAGGCATTACAGGGTGCATTATGGCTTATTTGCACATTACATATGAAACGAGTTACGATCGTTTTCATTCAAATGAATCCAGAATATTTAGAGTTGTTACCGGCGATGTTGCCAATCAGGATGGCTGGGTAAAAGTATCAACTCCGATTCCTCCGAAACTGAAGGCTGAGATCCCTGAAGTAATATCTTACGCACGTTTGACTAAGTTCAGTTATAATGAAAAAATTGCTGTTGAGTATGATAAAACGGTTTTCAATGAGGA
Organism: Cyclobacteriaceae bacterium; assembly: GCA_028278585.1. GTDB lineage: Bacteria > Bacteroidota > Bacteroidia > Cytophagales > Cyclobacteriaceae > Ekhidna. Next base: position 4,280 of record JANQEC010000041.1, read on the forward strand.
GAATTTCTTCCTGGCTGACCCGGCGATCTTCTCAATTTTTGATATAAAAACAGTCAAGGGTCGAATTGACGAAGATCCGGCAGCTAATTCAGCATTCATCTCTGAGGAGATGGCAACAAAATATTTTCAACGTGAAGATCCGATTGGCAAGATTATAACTGTGGATGGTAAGGTAGATTTCCAGGTCGCAGGGGTCTTTGAAGATCTCCCTACCAATAGTCACTTCGATATTGATTTTATGGTACCTTTTGAAAACCTGCCAACTGCTAAGCCAGGCTCCAGTCTGACGGGTGGTTGGGGAATGTTCAACTATTTTGCCTACGTTTTGATGGAAGAAGGTGCAGATGCAAACGTTGCAGAGGAAAAAATGAAGGCAATCACCGCGGAATATGGTGAGAATCAATCGATGCAATTTGAAGAGCTCGCTTTTCAGGCGTTAAGAGATATCCATTTTCAACCAAATAGAGGAAATCTGAAAGCATCATATAATTCAAGATACCTGTTTATCTATAGCGCAGTTGCCATAGCTATTTTGTTGATCTCATTCATTAATTTCATTAACCTGAGCGTAGCCAGTTCTACAAGAAGGATCAAAGAAGTTGGTGTTAGAAAAGTATTGGGTGCATCAAGGTCACAATTGGTTTCACAGTTTGTTGCTGAAAGCATTATAACGACTACCATCGCTTCAATTCTTGCACTCATTTTGTCTGATTTAGCACTTCCAAGCATCAACAACATTATTCAATCTGACATGGTTGTGAATATTGGGGATCCTACTCTGATCGCGGGAATCGTTGGCCTGATCATGGCCATCGCACTTTTTTCTGGTCTGTATATAGCTCTTTACATCCTTTCTTTTAATCCCGTCAATGCTGTGAAAGGAGTGGTGAAAATTGGAAACAAAGGAAAAAGATTCAAGGAATCGCTCATGATCGTTCAGTTCTCTGTTTCATGTATACTAATACTTGCCTCCATATTTATATACCGACAACTTAATTTTTTGAAGGATAAGGACATTGGTCTCAACCAACAGGGTATTGTCACCATGCAATTGTATGACCGGGAATCTCAGGAAAAGGTCAACTTGCTGATCCCTGAACTTGAAAAGATTGGTGGCATTCAGAAAGTGTCAGGTTCAAGATTTATTCCCGGAATAGTTAACTGGCGTCACACAATGCTATTGGAAGGATACACAGATGAAGCTGCTGAAGAAATAGATTGGAATCTGATCTCTGTGGATAAGAACTTTGTCGAAACATTTGGTATCGAGTTGGCAGAAGGAAACATTGATGAGATCAAAGAACTATCAACAGGACAACAATATACCTATATAGTGAACCAGGCTGCTATCAGAGAAGCTGGATGGGAGACTGGCCTTGGAAAAAATATTTCTCCTTTTGGTCGCAGAGGATACGCGCCCATTGCCGGTGTAGCCAATGACTTCAATTACAAGTCACTACACATTGGGGTGGAACCTTGTGTTCTGGTAATTTCAGATAATGACAAATACAGCCAGGTATCCGTAAAATTCAACTCACAAGATCCACTTGGGTTACTCTCTGATATTGAAACAAAATTTGCAGAGGTAATGCCAAATACACCATTTGAGTATGCGTTTGCTGATGACCAATTCAATAACCTCTACAAAGTTGAGAATCAAACAAGTCAGCTTATTGGCATGCTTACTACGATAGCCATCATCCTGGCATTGCTCGGAGTTTATGCCTTGCTTAGTTTTACCATCAAGGAACGTACGAAGGAAATCGCCATCAGGAAAGTGCTCGGTATCAAGATGAAAGGAACCTTGTTTCTCCTCTCAGGTAATTATATCCGATTATTGGTTATTGGAAACGTTATTGGAATTCCAATCACTTGGTACATAATGAATATCTGGCTGCAGAATTTTAGCTATCAAATTTCATTGGGATTCATCACGTTTGTTGGTGTTGCCATTGCCACCTTTTTATTGATCCTAATTGTGGTTGGATTCAAAGTGGCACAAATTGAGAACATCAACCCGACAGACGCCTTGCATTATGAGTAGCTTTTAGCTTTGGCCGTTGGTTATTGGCCGCTGGCTTATAGTTTGAGACGTGCAGCTTTTTAGCTTTGAATTGGTGAAACTGTTACCTTTAGGAAGTAACCAACCAAGTCATGACTAAAATACATCAACGAATCCTGCAATTTGGGATAGCTTTCGTGTTGTTTCAATGTGCTCCTAAGGAGTCTTCAACCCCATTAGAAGAAGAGATCGCGCAAATAGAAAATGGGTTAATGGGTGAGATCCATATCAAGGGTGAGCCCATGAAAACGTATTCCATCGAGGAGCAAATGAAGCAATTCAACGTTCCGGGGTTGAGTATAGCTGTAGTCCTGAATGGAGAACTGAGATGGGCAAAGGGTTATGGTATCGCCAATTCAGAAACCGGTTCCGAGGTAGATGCTCAAACATTATTTCAAGCTGGGTCGATCAGTAAACCACTGGCAGCATTGGCGGCATTAAAGCTTTGGGAAGAAGGAAAAGTGGATCTGGATGAAGATGTCAACACGTATTTGACAGGTTGGAAAGTTGAGCAAAACGAATTTACCCAAAAGGAGGATGTCACGCTTCGTCTTTTGCTAACGCATTCCGCAGGAATGACTGTTCATGGCTTCCCTGGATACAAGCAGGAGGATGAATTCCCAACCATCGAGACCGTTTTAAATGGTGAAGGGAACACCGGAAGGATATTTGCGGATACAATACCAGGAGCAATATGGAGGTATTCTGGCGGAGGATATACCATTATGGAAAAGGCCGTGGAAGATGTAAGCGGGATGCCTTTAGAGGCTTATATGGAAAAGAGCATTTTTCCACTCTTGCAAATGGAGCGTAGTACATACAATCAACCGTTAACAGAAGAATTTCTGGACAACTTCAGTGCTGCTTATGACAGGGATGGGAACCTGATCTCAGGTCTTTATCACAACTACCCGGAGCAAGCAGCAGCCGGCTTGTGGACCACTCCGGCTGACCTGGCGAAATACTGCATCCAGGTTCATGAAATTTTTAAAGGCAAAGAAGACGGTGTTTTAAAGAAGGAAACCATTGAAGCGATGCTTACAAAACATAAGAATGATTGGGGTCTGGGGCCTGGATTACAAGGTGCAGGTGACTCGTTACGTTTTGGACATGGTGGCAAGAATGCCGGTTTTACTAATGATATGCAGGCTTATGCAAATGATGGAGATGCAATCATTGTTATGACCAATGCCGATCAGGGAGGTATTTTGATCAGGCAGATTATGAATTCAATCAGCTATCACTACAACCTTGGGTTTTCAAAACCGGAGATCATTGAAGTGGTCACATTGAATGAAGGTGTGTTGCAGAAACTAGCTGGGAAATACAAGTATGAAAATGAAGTAGACGATATAGGAGCATATTTTGTAACGCTATCGGTCGAAGGAAATTCACTTGTGGTGGATGACCCCAATAATGGGGAACAGGATACCTTACGTCCTACAAGTGAAAGTACCTTCAGAGATGTGAGTGATGGCGACTTTATGAAATTTAAGGAAGGCGCTGAAACTCCTGAGTTTACCTGGAATAATCGCTTTCGTTTTTACAAGGTAGAGTAGTTATCTAATTATCAATTCTTGTTGCAACCATTTTGTATTCCTCGCTTCCGGAGTGATCATCAAAATCCATTAGTTCGACTTCATGGAATTCGCCATAATGAATTGAAGTGGTTCCCTTCAAATATGAATGCCTGTTCTAACAATCTTCTACGGATTAATTAATTTATCATACTTAATGAAAAAAAGAGTCCCGACACTTAGTCGGGACTCATTCTTGGCAGAATACCGGATGCTGTCCGGCACAGGTATGACTAACACCTAGTCAATTTCAATTACGAATTACGAATTACGAATTAGAAATTATGAGTTTTTTGACTTTCAACTCTCAATTTTTAATTACCAATTTTTAATTATTTTAATCAACATTATCATGAAGGAACTTGTTGTTCCCCAGGATCTGATTGTCTTCTGTAAGATTAAATTTCGAAATATTATTCTCTGAGGAATGTGGCGCATCTTTCAACTTGACATTCTTACGTTCGTATGCCGGAACATCCAAACGTTCCTTGAATTCCTCGGTCGGCATCTCATATTTCTTCCCTTCAAATTCCTCCTCCCTCCTGGCTCGCTCAGCTGCCAACTCCTGCTTCTTTGACTGAGACATCTGATCAAAGGCATCGTCGATCACCACTTCTTCTTCATTCTCATCTTCTTCCTCGGTAAACTTATTCGTGAAATCAAATTCAAACTCATGCTCCGTTGATTCCAATCGATCCTCCTCTTCTACCTCGCGTTTGATCTCCTTTTTCAGCCATCCAAATTCGTAGGAAGTGTCATCTGTTTCTTCCTCTTCTTCGCTTTTAAAGATCAGATCTTCAGAAGGTTGATCTCGTTTTTCATCAAAGAGTTCAATTTGCTTGTCTGATTCCAGGTCAAATAACCTGGTATCATCATTCTTGTTGACATATTCACCAGCTGGACTTATTTCTCCAAATCCAGTTGCTATAACTGTTACACGAATGTGGTCTCCCAAATTACTATCAACACCATGACCAAAGATCACTTCCGCGTTATCGCCTGCATACTCTTGTATGTAATCGGTGATGTCTGTCAACTCGTCCATCTGAAGCTCTGCTTCTTCTCCGGAAATAATGGACAGAAGGATCTTTTCGGCGCCAAAAATATTCTGCTGATTCAATAGCGGCGAATTCAAGGCCTCTTCAGCGGCTCTCCTCGCCCTGTTTTCTCCCAGCGTCTTTGCAGATCCCATAACAGCAGGTCCGGCATTTTTCATCACCGTCTTGACATCCTCAAAATCTACATTCACATATCCGGGCACAGTGATGATCTCAGCAATTCCTTTCGCAGCTGTTGTCAATACATTGTCAGCCTCACCAAAGGCGTCACTTATTGACAGGTTTCCATAGATCTCTCTCAATTTGTCATTCATAATGACAAGCACCGTATCACAGTATTTTTTAAGTTCCTGGATACCCTGGTTAGCCGCTTCCATTTTTTTCTTGCCTTCAAAAGCAAATGGAGCTGTAACTATCCCTACCGTGAGAATATCTAACTCTCTTGAGACTTGTGCTATAATTGGTGCAGCACCAGTCCCGGTTCCTCCACCCATGCCTGCAGTAATGAAAACCATTTTGGTGTCCTGGGACAGGAGGTCACGAATTTCCTCTTTGCTTTCAATTGCTGCACTTCTTCCCTTGTCAGGATTTGCTCCGGCTCCCAAACCACTTGTCAGGTTTATCCCTATTTGAAGCTTATTAGGAACTGAACTGCTCTCCAGGGCTTGGCTGTCCGTGTTGCAAACCACAAATTCCACGTCCTTGATCCCAAGGCTGTGCATGTGATTCACCGCGTTACTACCTCCTCCACCGATGCCTACTACCTTAATAATAGACTTATGGTGTGAGGGTAAATCGAATTGATACATGTTTTCTGCCATAATGTACTAGTTTAAAGTTGTCAGTTCATTAGTTGTCAGTTGGCATAGCTCTCAGTTCAAATACCTGATCACTGATTACTGTCAACTAGCAAACTGCCAACTAGTTTATCTTATCATCAAAATCATCGATCAGCAATCCTTTGGTCTTCTCCAAAATGTTGCTGAAAAATTTATTTCCTGGTTTTTGTCTTTTTCGTTCGCCACTCCCGGATTTTTCCGTTTCATATCGCTCCTCCCTCATATCGAGGGCCTTAAATCCGGAAAGCACAAGTCCAACCGACGTTGCATACATCGGGCTCTTCGCTGCGTCCACTTTGCTTTTACCCAAATGCTCGTTTGGATAGCCAACCCGGGTATCCAACCCAGTCATGTATTCAAAGAGCTGACTCAAGTTGGTTAGC
>JANQEC010000055.1 GCA_028278585.1 Cyclobacteriaceae bacterium
GCGCTCCCATTACCTTTCTTAGCCCCACTTCAAGTGACCTTCTCATGGACCTGGCCGTCGCAAGGTTCATGTAATTGATACAAGCGATGAGAATTAAAAAAACAGCTACTGCAAGGAATATATAGATGTAATCTATGTTTCCGGTGGCTGTTGGTTCACCTTCAAAAGTTGATAGTAAATGAATATCACGAATATTAATAAGCTCATATTTGATCTTGATATCAAACTGGTCAAATATGGTCGCTACATATTTTTCCATAATATCAGTATTCAATTTATCCACTACTGCTTGCGGCTCCACATTATTATTTAACATGACGTACGTGTATAGTCCGAACCCACCCCAACTTTGTGAATTATAGTAGTTCTGGTTCGTTGAGAATGAGACGAGTGCATCGGCTATAATATGAGAATTGTCGGGCATATCCTCATATACCCCGGTTACTTTATAGCTAAACCTATCCGTTTCGAGGAGTTGATCCATGGGGTTTTCTCCCTTGAATATTTGTTCGGCCAGAGATTTGCTCAGTACGATTGAATTTGGAGCATTCAACGCTGTTTCAATGTCACCTTGTAAAAAGTTGAAAGTAAATACGTCGAAAACGGTTGAATCGACCAGGTATAAATTTTCTGCGAAATAATTAACATCATTAAGGCGCATGCGAACATTACCAGCCCCGGCAAATCTGGTGTATTGTTCAATTTCAGAGAATTCTTCTTTTACGGTTCGTCCCAATGGAGCCTGACTTACTGCCCATCGAAATGAGTTATCAGGCTCTGTAATGTCAGACGAGATCCGATAGACATTTTCACCATTTTCATGATACTTATCAAAACTTAGTTCATGGTTAAGGTAAAGTGTGATCAACAGTGCTGACACGATACCGATGGTGAGCCCGAAAATGTTGAGAAAAGCGTACGCAGGTTGGCGTTTAAGGTGACGAATAGCCACCAGAAAGTAGTTCTTTAGCATGATTTATTTTGAGTTTGACCACATGTAAGTTAATCAATTGAACGAAAGTTAGATTGCCGATGATCAGAATTAAGATTTTTTAACAAGTGTTCCATTTTGGTGTCAATGCCTTCTTAGTTCATTTATTAGTTGAACGGTTGGAGAACCTTTGTCGAAAAGAACTATTTTTGGAGCCTAATTCTAAAAAATGGACTATAACACACAGAGAGCTCATCTGAAGCTAAGGGAATACGGGAGAAATGTTCAGAATCTTGTTGCGCATCTTAAAACAATCCAGGACAAGGATGAAAGAAACCGTAAAGCGGCAACACTTGTTGAGTTGATGAAATCGATTAATCCGGATTTAAATAAGGATTCAAGTGATTATGATCAAAAAGTGTGGGATGATATTTATATCATTTCCAATTTTGAATTGGATTTTGAAGGTCCTTTTGAAAAACCAAAACCAGAAATTCTGGATAAAAAACCGGACAGAGTAGGGTATGGAGCCAACCAAATTAAATTCAAACATTACGGCAAAGGTGTTGAGATGTTAATTGATCAGGCGGTTGCGATGGAAGATCCCAAAGAAAAAGAAGGAGCTGTAGTTGCAATTGGAAGGTTGATGAAATCATTTTATCAAACCTGGAATAAAGACGCCATTGAGGACGAGCAAGTTTTGAAAAACATCAGGCAGCTTTCAAAAGATCAATTGGACATAAACATTGAAACAGTCAAAGAACTGGGGCTGTTTGATTCCGATAAGAAACCGGTCAGCAGGAGTTTTAGAAGAGATAACAAAGGTGGGGGTCGCCGAAATCAGGGAAAAGGAAGACGTCAGGGTGGAAAGAACGGCGGACAAAATCGTAGAAGACACAACAATTAATGGTTAAATAGTTAATTAGTAAATTGGGTATTTAGTCGTATGATCCTATTTAACCAATCAACTAATTCACTATAACATGTCATCTTTCAAAGTCGAAGGAGGAAACAGATTAAAAGGGGAGATCATTCCTCAAGGTGCTAAGAATGAAGCACTTCAAATTATTTCTGCAGTCTTACTTACCAGCCAGGAAGTTATCATTCACAAGATTCCGCAGATAAGAGATGTATTAAAACTCATTGATTTATTAGGGGACCTGGGAGTAGAGACCAGGGATTTAGGCAATGAGTCCTACTCGTTCAAAGCATCAAATGTCAAATTAGACTTTCTGGAAACAGAGGATTTCAAAAACAAAGCTGCTCAGCTTAGAGGGTCAATCATGATTCTTGGTCCATTACTTGGAAGATTTGGAACCGCAAAAATGCCAAGTCCGGGTGGAGACAAGATTGGTAGAAGGAGAGTTGATACTCATTTTGTAGGATTTCAAAAGCTTGGAGCTAAATTCAATTATGATGCCACCACCTCTTTTTATTCAGTGGATGGTTCACATTTGAAGGGGGCTTACATGCACCTGGACGAGGCATCTGTTACAGGTACCGCCAACATCATTATGGCAGCTGTGTTAGCTTCCGGAAAGACAACGATTTACAATGCTGCATGTGAGCCTTACATTCAACAATTGTGTAAAATGCTCACACGGATGGGAGCTAAAATTGATGGGATAGGTTCAAATTTATTGCGAATTCAGGGAGTAGATTCACTATCCGGAACTGAGCACACGCTACTTCCGGATATGATCGAGGTGGGTAGCTTCATTGGGTTGGCTGCCATGACTCAATCCGACCTTACGATAAAAGATGCCAAAATTGATGAGTTGGGGATAATTCCTGATACATTCAGCAGATTGGGAATTCAAATGGAGTTTAAAGGGGATGATATTCATGTTCCTTCGCAATCTCACTACGAAATTGAAACATTCATTGATGGATCTATTCTAACAATTGCAGATGCCATTTGGCCGGGTCTAACACCCGATCTTCTGAGTGTAATCTTGGTAACTGCTACGCAGGCAAAAGGAACAGTTCTTATCCATCAGAAGATGTTTGAGAGTCGGCTATTTTTTGTTGACAAACTTATTGACATGGGGGCCCAGATCATTCTATGTGACCCACACAGGGCTACAGTGATTGGCCTGAATCGTGAACACGCTCTCAGAGGGATCACAATGACTTCTCCTGATATTCGGGCTGGAGTTTCGCTCCTTATCGCTGCAATGTCCGCAGATGGTGTAAGCACCATTCATAATATTGATCAAATTGATAGAGGTTATCAGTATATTGATCAACGCCTCAATGCTTTAGGAGCAAATATTAAGCGGATCGATTAATTGATTTCTTACTAATTATTAAAATAGAGCCTCATTCTTTTTACTTCATCAACGGTTAATATTTCGTAACGGCTAAGCTCTGTCAGATCATAGAAACTTTCTTCCAGCCTGAGCATGTGTTCTCCAATGAATTCATATTCGTTTAGAAAATAAAGCGTTCCCGAACATCCAAAACTCTGTGAGCAGTGTTCCAGGATTGTCACATTGTTTTCATTCATTATTCTCTGAATGACTGTTGTTATCGGGTCAGGTTGACCTTGATCATCATCACCGCACGAAGAAAATACCAGAAACAGGGATGTTAGATAAATGAGATAATACTTTCTTTTCATAAAATATACATAGCTAAGTCTTAGTAGTCTAAATCGATAATCTGGTTCCTCTTCGAATGTTCAATTTTACTTATGACATACGTAAAATCCTTTTTGAAGTATATGAGTGGTCAATTCTTTATCACTTTCAACGATCTTCAAAAAGTTCTATGCAGTTTCCGGAACACTTTTCTTTTGCCAAAATAAGTTTGGATTTAAGCTGCTGTAATTCGGTGATCTTCCTTTCGATAGCCAGAATTTTTGGATCTACGATTTTGGAAACATTGTCACAGATGAGATCATCCAAGCCGATCAGTACAAGAAGATCTTTTACTTCATCCAACGAAAACCCAAACGATTTCATTTGCTTGATCAAATGCAAACGTGTGACAATTTCAGTATTGTAGTTGCGGTAATTGTTTTCGGTTCTGGCAGTTTTATCCAGTTTGATTAATCCAATCTTCTCATACCATCGAATGGTATCCTTCGAAAACCCGGTTTGATGGGCAACTTCACTTATGAGCATAACTTAAAATTTTATCAAACATTGGAGTTAACTCCAATCCGTACATGAAGATAAACAAAGAAAAAATGAAAAACTTATGGATTTTGGTATCGCTCTTAAGCTTTGTGTTTATTACTACATACGCCCAGGATCTGAATTTTAATCAAACCACAGTTATTATGGATTCAACTATTAATTCTCCTTTTTTAGTATGTAAGTTGACAGGCCCGGAATTACAAAAAAGAAAAACTGCTCTTCAGAAAGAGATTTTTTCCAATGTAAGGAAGCTTGAAGAACTCGATGATGGGTTTCTTTTTTATTTCGAGGATAAAGATGATTTTCTTGAGAAGCTGATGGATTACACATTGGCCGAAAAGAAATGCTGTCCATTCTTCCGGATTGGTTTGACAATCAAGCCCGACAGTGAAGGAATCGAATTGAAATTGACTGGTCCTGATGGGGCGAAGGAAATGATGAAAGAATTAGTTGGAAGCAACTAATGATTCTTGGCTTAGCCACTTCTTGGATTTTGTAAGTAACCTTTAATGAATTCGAATCTAACCGTTCAAGTAAAAGACCTTGACCTTCTTTTTGCCATTTACTAGTTTGATATATCAATTAAAAGTCAAAGGTCATGCTCAAAAATTACATTATAAGTGCTTTTCGTAGCACTGTTAAAAACAAGCTCCATTCTTCATTGAACATTTTCGGACTGGCTACAGGAATGGCGGGTGCGTTGCTCATTCTCCAGTATGTTATGTTTGAAACGAGTTACAATGATTTTCATGAAAACAGGGACGATATATATCGGATCAGCTACTCCAAAGAAAAAGGGGGTGTGGAGTCGTTCAACACAGTTTTGACTTATACAGGTGTAGGTCCATTGATGGTAGAACAATTTCCGGAAGTTGTCGATTATGTAAGGATGCGTCCGGCTAGTTTGATAACATCACGGAGCTCCCTTTCCAGCTCTCGATGAGGTTTCCTATAGATTCCTGGCAGCTGAAAGCTACCTTGAATCTAAGTTATCAGAGTTCGCCCAGCAGAAGGAACGACAATAATAATGCCTGAAGGAACTGAAACTCTTGCCGTAGAAGCTAGACTTAAAGATTTCATGTCCCAGAATCTCAAGGTTATCCAAGATAACATTGAGAAATTTTCCTTAACGGGCACGAAATCCATGAATAAAGTTTCACAAGCAACCAGTCGCTTTGATCGATATATGGTTGATGTGAGAAAATCTTTAGGTAATTTCGCGAAGCAGTTCGGACCTGCAGCAATCGCAGCCGGTGGGCTTGCGAAAGCATACCTCACTGTGACAAACCAACTTTCTGATGCAGTGAGACTCCATGTGGCTTTTGATAGAAGGTTAAGAGAAATTAACACCATTGCAAGAGTAAGTGAGACTGAACTAAAAGGTATAGGTGAAGCTCTTAAGGATATGTCTTTAAGGGTACCAAAATCTGCAGATGAACTAGGCGCTGGTTTCTATCAAATTCTCTCAGCCGGTATTAAGGATACTGATCAAGCTCTTAGACTCTTGGAAGAATCTGCAAGGCTTTCAGTTGGAGGATTAGCTGAGACTTCGGATACTGTCAAAATAGTAACTGGTGTGGTTAACGCTTATGGATTAGAAGCTGAACAAGCGACTAGAGTCTCTGACGTCTTATTCAAAACTGTAGAAAATGGTGTGACTACAATTCCTGAGCTTGCAAGCTCTCTCGGACAGCTCATTCCAGTAGCGAGAGCAGCCAATGTAGAATTTGAAACCATTACTGGTGCGGTAGCTACTCTGACGACAAATAGCTTCGCGACTGCAGAAGCGGTTGTTACTTTGAAAAACGCTCTCTTCTCTCTAAGAGCTCCAACACCTCAAGCTGCTAAAGAACTTCAAAATTTAGGTATCGTTATAAAAGATGATCTTGTCGAAACAATAAAGCAGTTCGAAGGTCTTGAGCTTGAACAGATATCTAAACTGATACCGGAGAAGAGAGCTGCTCAGGCAGTACTCGCTCTTGCTAATAACTGGGAGACACTGGAGAAGAATATCGAAGGTGCTTACGAAGCTGGCGGATCTGCAAGCAAAGCTTTTCGCGAGCAGTTAAAATCTGATGAAGCGAATATTAAGCTTCTTGAGAATACGTGGGATAGGTTGAAGATTAAGCTAGGTTCTGGCGTTGGTGCTCTTATTAAAGGTGTCCGGAACTACGGTTCAGCTTGGAGTCGCGTTGAAGAGGGTCGAAAAGAAGCTGGAAAGACTTTTATCCAAAGGGTTAGGGAAGAAGCTGCAGCTTTGGCGAAAGTTCAAGAAGAACGTCTTAAAAATCTTGCTTTAATCGCAAAGCAGAAAAAAGAAGCAGACAAACCTCCTCCTCCTAAAAAGCCTTCAGAAGAAGAGTTAGAACAAGTCAAAGCAGCTCAGATGAGAGTTCGTGAAGCTCGGATTTCTTTAATAGAAGATGAGAGACGACAAGAATTCGAAATGCTTAAATTGAAACATGAAAAAGAGCTTCAACAGATTGAGGGTAATCTTG
>JANQEC010000139.1 GCA_028278585.1 Cyclobacteriaceae bacterium
GATCCATACCTGCCTATGGGCGCTTTGCCCGAAAGATGTTTAAATGGTCAGGGGCATCAAGCAAATAGGTTTTTCCATCCAGTACAGCCTTGCAAATGACATAATTCATTTGATCAATTACAGGGAACTGTGTTCTAACTATCCCATTACTCCTTGTACTAATTAAAACCGGATCTACTTTTATTCCAGCTTTGTTCAACATGCTGGCCAAGGTCAAATTAACGGCGGCAACATTACCCTCTCCTTTGTTATTGGCTGATCGTAAGGGCTCACTAGCTACAGTTGCTGTGTACCCATTCCATCTTATGTCAGCTTGTACTCTCTGGTAAATAGCACTTGCCTTGTTAGCTTCAGTGGCATCTTCAACATCAGCCAATACTTCATCCACAATTTTCCCTAAAAAAGGAGACCCGGTTATACGTTTATAGAAATTATCACTCTTGATATAGTTCTCATTTATTTTCCCCCAGGAACCCATCCGGTCCTTGTACGGACTGTTTGGCCATTTCTCTCCCGCCAATTCAAAGTTGATCCTGGAGAGATAGTTATCTGCTGTGCTTAAATAAGGCTCTTCTTTGAAGGCTGGAACATTTTTCATTACCATTCTCATCTGCTTGGACTCCGCAGTGTATGTATTTGCCTGCGCAGATGTTCTTCCACCACCACCAAAGCTGGTTACATCACTTGAAGTAGCCGCTGTTCGAATTGTAAACATCTGGGAACCTTTACTTACGTCATTGGTACTCAATGGTAGATACCCTTGCATGTATTGCTTATATATAAAATACTCAATAAATTTTGGTCGGTACTCACTCCAGCGTGATGGTATCGTGTATTGAAATTGCCAGTCACGATAATTGAACAGGAAAGGAGAGGTTATCCTATAGGAAATATCGATAATAGATCCAACTTTTACCTGAGGCATGGATATCTTCACCTCTTTCCAATATTTATTTTCCTGGGAATAAAAAATCCCATCCTTGCCAAGTTTCGTTTGAACAATCTTATCTCCTTCAAGGTTAAAAGATGTTCCTTTCACAGAGGTCACTTTTTCTTCAGTACCACTGTTTTCAGGAGAATAATAGGAGATGAAGTGATCCGCCCAGTCCAGACCATCTTTTGTTAGGATTTTAATCCTCAGGTGTCGTACAAAAACAACTTCAAATTGCTGCGTATAGTCAATCATAGATTCGCCATAATCTCCTAAAATCACTGCTGATGCTGATGAATCTTTTTCATAAACCTTCATCTCTAAATCAGCTTTGTCAATCTTTCCAAACTTCATGGGAGGCTTCTGTGCAGCCAAGGTCAAGGTTGCAAAAAGCACAGGTGCTAATAATAATTTCATTGGTAGTAAATAATTAGGTTAGTTGAATAAATGTATTAAATGTTAATACATTGATGGCTACAACGTCAACAATTAATTGTAATCTTTCATCTACAATAAATCTACCAGCGACTTTGATTTTGAATCTAATCGGGAACTTCCACTTCTTCAGGCGTTTCCTCTCTTGGGAAAATGAGAGAAAATACAATAGCAAAAGTCAGAGCGCCAATAATAACTCCAAATGAAAGGAAAATCGGGACATGAAGATTTATGATCTCTGCGAGCATCTTTGCCCCTATAAAGATTAGGACCACTGAGAGTCCTTTTTGTAACAAATAAAACTTGTCCAGGATGTTGGCCAGTAAAAAGAACATCGCCCTAAGACCCATCACAGCGAAAATGTTTGACGTATATATCACGAATTCATTCTGGGTAATGGCAAAAGCTGCTGGAATTGAATCCACTGCAAAAATCAAATCAGTAGATTCGATTAAAACGATAACAAGAAAAAGTGGCGTGAAAAGCAATTTGCCATTCTCTCTTAACCAGAATTTCCCCCCTTTATCGACAGTTGTCATTGGAAATATCTTCTTGGCGGTTCTGAGCACAGGGTTCTTGTCCGGCTCAATTTCCATATCATCTTCCTCCGAGAAAAGTTTAATTCCTGAGTACACGAGGAATACTCCAAACACATAGAGGATCCAATGAAATTCAGAGATAAGAAGAGCGCCAACAAAAATGAAAACTGCTCTTAGAACGATTGCTCCGAGAATTCCCCAAAATAAAATGTTGTGATAATATTCTTCCTTTACATTGAAGTATCTTAAAATGAGGAGTATCACAAAGATGTTATCAACTGAAAGTGCTTTTTCAGTCACATAGGCCGAAAAGAATTCGAACGTGGCTGTTTTTCCTTCACCATAGAAGTATATGAGCACTCCATAAACAACAGAAACAGCCACCCAAAACAATGATTGCAAGAGCGCCTCTCTTTGAGTAACTTTTTGATGCTTCTTATGAAAAAGCCCTAGATCAACTATCAGAAAGATGACAATGATGACGCCAAAAACGCCAAAAAGTAAAGCCTCATTATGACCGGAAAATAAGCTCAAGAGCATATATCTATTCGGTGATTAGGATTTGGTGACCTTAGCAAATAAACGAATTATCATTGAAATAAAGAAAAAATAGGTATTTCCTATTTCCAAATCAATGACCCATAAAAAAGATCAACCAAATGATAAATAGAAGAGGTAGAAGTATGGGTATTGAGTATCTGAAAATATAGCCGAAGAAGGATGGCATCTTAATACCTACCTGCTCAGCAATAGATTTAACCATAAAGTTAGGCCCATTCCCTATGTAGGTTAATGCCCCAAAAAACACAGCACCTACGGAAATGGCCATCAAGTCAAGCATTGAATCCTTATAGTGATTGTTTGCAAAAGAGACAACTTCTTTCATGTGATTTACATCCGCCCCCACGCTAGCCAGGGAAGCGGTCAAGAAATTGACGTATGTCGGAGCATTATCCAGGAATCCCGAAAGCACACCAGTTCCCCAATACAGATTACTAGGAGAAATCAGTTTAGATCCCTCTGGTGATTGTGCATAAAGACTCACCAATTCCAATGCTGGCATCATTGTAAAGAAAATGCCAATGAAAAGATAGGCCACTTCACGGATGGGTTCGATATTAAATTCATTCCCTTGAATGGCTTGCAAATCAGAAAACTTGTAGGAACAAAGTGCGGCTGTTAACATGATGATCTCTCTCAAGTAAGAAAATTTCTGCTCCATAAAAACGATTCCAGGTACCCATTCAAAAACATTTGGATCAAGGAAAACAGCACCTACCACTACAGCCAACCATAGGAAATTCCTTTTTCCTCGAATACTTACCTTGCCACTCGTTGGCTCCACCTCTTCTCCAATGTTAGCAGCATAGTCTGACTTATTTCGAATATCAATTAAGTAAAAGAAAATCAACAAAAAAATCACTGCTATAACCCAGGGAACAATGTTGTGTTCCAGGGTCCACATGAATGGAATCCCTTTCAGGAATCCTAGAAACAACGGAGGATCACCAATGGGAGTGAGACAGCCACCTACATTACTCACAATGAAAATGAAGAAGACAATGTGATATGGTTTGATCCTGTTTTTATTCAATCGAATAAAGGGACGGATCAAAAGCATTGAAGCCCCTGTGGTCCCAATTACATTGGCTATTACAGCTCCAATGGCCAAAAGCACCACATTAGTTATTGAAGAGGCATCTTTGTCAACGACAATTAGAATTCCGCCAGATGCAACATACAATCCGGTCAGCAACGCAATGAATTGAATGTATTCCGCACCGGAATGCACTGGCCCATGTTCATTATGTAATCCAAAAATATAATAACCAATTACCAACAGACCCAGACATACGGAAACGACAGGGTAACTTTTATGCCAGAAATGTGGATAAAACAATGGCCCGGTGGCAATCATGATCAACAACAAGGCAAATGGGATTACACTCCAACTTGCAGGTTCAACATGAGAAGCAATCGTATGGTCATCGGAATCAATCTGATGTATTTGATCGTCCTGGTTTTGTTCGTGTGGATCCTGTTCGCCCGCATACGTCATGAGCGAAACCATAACAAGAAAAGAGGCAATTAGGGTTTTTACATACATACCAGGTGCGAAGGATACTCTAAATTGGGAATTCACCAACTTAAAACCAAACTCAATTTATCAAATCAATTCTTTTAATGAAATGCCAAAGGCAGTTTCTGCAATTTTTGTTTTCGCGTCACTTTTCAGATATACCTTCTTAAGTGCACCTTCAATGGTTCCAGAGATATCTGAAAAAATATCCATGTCGGTAAGTTTTTCATCATTCTGAGGATCCATCAGGAAAGCAAAGGTCCTGGCCATACCGCAATTCGCAATAAAATCCGGCAACAAGGCCACCTGATTATCTACGTACTCAGCTATCGGTCCATAAAAGATTTCCGGATCACTAAATGGAACATTCGCTCCACAAGAAATACATTCCAACCCATTAGCAATCATTTGCTCACTTTGCTCTTTTGATACCAATCGAGATGCTGCCGCAGGAATGAAGATTTCTGCCCCCATTGACCAAATTTTCTCATTGCACTCTTCAAATGACAACATGTTATCTGCTACCAGCTTATTTCCCTCCTTATCATAAAAGAGTTTCTTCATATCATCCAGGTCGTACCCATCCGGATTGATCAATCCACCTACCTTGTCAATGATCCCAACGATTTTTACTCCGTACTTAGACAAGTATAGAGCGGCCGTTGAACCCACGTTACCCCAACCTTGAATGATCGCGCGCTTCTCCTGAATATTGCCTCCCCAAATCTGATAATAATGTCTTGCTGCCTCAGCAACTCCATACCCTGTGATCATATCTGATACGGTATACTTCTTCGGAGAATCCGGGATATATTCACTGTCTTCCAAAACTTTAGAAACCCCTTGTCTTAGTCGTCCTAACATGTGAATTTTGGTCGGTTTCCTTGGATTGAAATGACCATTAACAATTCCTTCCTGAGGATGCCATAAGCCTAAATCTTCTGTAATTGGGATTACTTCGTGAATTTCATCCACATTCAGGTCGCCCCCAGTTCCATAGTAATTTTTCAGAAGTGGAAAAACCGCATGATACCATCGTTGAAGGACTCCCTCCTTCCTGGGATCAGTCGGGTCGAAATTGATACCAGATTTGGCTCCCCCAATCTGTGGTCCTGAAACAGTAAATTTTATTTCCATGGTCTTAGCCAGGGACTCAACCTCCCTTTTGTCAAGGCCCACTCGCATACGGGTACCACCACCAGCTGCGCCTCCCCTCAAAGAATTTATCACAACCCAGCCCTGGGCTTCTGTTTCAGGGTCAGACCATTCAAAAATAATTTCCGGTGTTTTTTCTTCGAACTTTTTTAAAAGATCTTTCATTCAAATCAGGATTATTTTGCGGCCGCAAATCTAATCATTTAGGATAATGAATAATACCTGAAGTAGTATCTCGTGTTGCACCAGTAACTGAGGCCAGGACATTCGGTTCATTTCTCATCCTAAGAATGCCTAAAAATCCAAAGACAATGGCTTCCTTCAACGGGTTCCGGAACTTGAAATTCTAATCCTTGTTCATTTTCATTCAATTTCTCCACCAAGAAAGAATTGAAAGCTCCACCCCGGTAGCAAATATTTTTGATGACAAGTCCATCCATTGATGATCCTGCCGTTACACCAATGACTTTATAATTCGATTTCATTTCCTTTGCCATCTATGTCCGAAAAGATAGAAGTGATACTTGTGGATTTAGGCAGCACAGTCATAAAAAGTGCTGAAGCAATTGATGGTGAAATTCAAAACCGGAAAACATGGGACACTATTGATTCACTTAAGAAACATTATTCGGGATTGCCAGTCATTATTTCCTCTGTAAGAAAAAATCTTTCCGAATTGGAAGACCTTTTTCCTGAAAAAGAAAGTATTGTCTTGAGTCATAAGACCTCACTCCCAATCAAACTTGATTATAAAACTCCAGAAACGCTGGGGCCCGATCGGATTGCTCTTTCGGTGGGTGCTCACCATATCTTTCCAGAAGAAAACAACCTGATCATAGATCTCGGCACATGTGCAACCCTCGACCTTGTGGATCGCAATGGCACATTTCGTGGGGGAATCATTTCACCGGGGTTAAAAATGCGAATGAAGGCAATGGCTCAATTCACTAAAAGTCTCCCCGATATTTCTGAAGAATGGGAAAGTATTAAGAAAGTAGATTACGGCACAACCACCAAAGAAAGTCTTTTATGTGGTTCATTTCATGCCATGATCCATGAAATACAAAGTACGATACAGACTTTAAATAAAGATTTTGCATCAATTAACATTATTCTGACGGGCGGGGACGCCAAATTTTTTGAATCCCGCATAAAAGCTCACATCTTTGCTGGCTCAAAAATTGTGGAGATAGGACTTTACCGAATTTGGAAGTATCAATGAAGGGACTTATAAAAGCAGGTTTTGCCTGTTTTGTTTTTTTAGGACATCTGGTCCATGGCCAGTCCATTTATTCATTTCAAGGCCTTGGTAGCCTCGAACATCAGGGTATGCCCAACAATGTTGGAATGGGTGAGCTAGGCATTGCTGCTCCAACCATATGGCATGTAAATACTCAAAACCCAGCCAATCTTGTCTTCAATACATTTAGTACTTTTCAAGTTGGGCTTCAGGGAGACAACAGGACATTCACAGGAGATGACGTTTCCGGATCGGATTTTGACGGAGGTCTTCGGTTCATGGCTTATGCCTTTCCCATAAAACGAGGTAAGTGGTCCTCTTCTTTTGGAATTTTACCCTTTAGCACTGTCAGCTACAATACATTTACCGAAAGTACAGTTGAAGGCACCACAGATGTTACCCGGTTTATTAATGATAAAGGAGAAGGTGGCTTGACCAATTTCTATTGGGCACACGGATTTGGCATAAATGATAAGTTGAAAGTTGGAATTCGCTTCAATTATACATTTGGATCCATCGACAAAGAATCTCAAATTTCCATTGGAGGTAGTGATGTAGTGAGCAATACCGTCACATTCCTGGATCAAACTTCTTATTCAGACATAAATTTTTCACTGGGAGCAGCTTATAGACATGAGCTAAGTGAAAAAGCAATCCTGCATTTTGGCCTCACATATTCCAATGGCAATGATTTGAAAGGAAAAAACACCCAAGAACTACGTAGACTTTCGGGCACCGGAGGTACTATAGAATCCAGGGAGGTGAGCAATTCTACGCAACAATTTGAACTGCCAAGGACCGTTGGTTTTGGTGTTTCCTACGAAAAAGCAGACAAATATCTGGTTGGTGTTGATATCGAATCACAGGCCTGGAGTAACTCCTCCACAAGTGAGTTGAATTTTAATAACCAAACCAAAATTGTCATTGGAGGGAGATGGATACCCGATCATGATAATGTGAATTCCTATCTCAAGCGAGTCACATATCGACTGGGATTCAGCTATACTAAGACACCGTACATCGTAAATAATCAGACAATTAATGATTTTGGTATTAATTTTGGTGCCTCTTTGCCGGTAACTGGCTTTTCAAGTTTTGATTTAGCCGCTAGATTTGGCCAGCTTGGAACAACTAGTAATGGATTGATTAAGGAATCCTACTATCAGATTGTTATAGGAGCAACTATAAACGACAGATGGTTTATAAAAAGAAAATATGACTAATAATTTAGAGACTATGTGGAAGGCTAAAAAAACATTAGTGAGCTCAATTCTTATCCTTGCTGTGGTATGTACTGTCAGCGCACAAAATGGCTGGAATTGGGGAGAACAGGTAGACGTTGCGAAAGAGAAGAACGTAATTTATACGGACGCTTTAAAAGCTAAGAATTATGCAGCAACTATTGAACCTTTAAATTGGTTGTTGACGAATACCCCAGATCTTAATCCGTCCATTTATATAAATGGAATTAAGATCCATCAAGAATTAGCGAAGCAAGAATCTGATCCAACGAAGAAGGAAGAGTTAATTCAAAAAGGATTAGAGCTTCATGATACTAGAATCAAGCATTTTGGAAAAGAAGCCAATGTAACTGACAGAAAAGCAAGTTACGCTTACAGGTTTTACAATAAGGATAAATCTAAATATGAATTCCTTTATAATCTCTTCACCAAAAGCTTTGAGTTAAATGGCAGCAAAATGATTGCCGGAAATCTAGTTGCCTATATGAACATGATATACAAGTATAGATTCGCTGGTGGAGATGTTCCGGATGAAAAGGTGATGGATCTTTACTCTTCGATATCAGGCGCCCTGGAAGAACATAAATCTAAGGCTCCAGCAGATCGAAAAAAGCGTATTGAAGGGATGCTTGACAATGTTGACAAACTATTGACTGCTACGAAAGTAGAAATTAGCTGTGAGTTTGTTGAAACCAAGCTTGGGCCGAAATTAGAGTCAACAGGTGACCTAAACATGGCTAAAAAGATATTCCAGTTGATGCTTACTGGAAAATGTACTGATAGCCCATTGGCACTTAAAGCTGCGGGTGTGATTCAGGAAAACGAGCCAACCTTTACTATAGCAAAATTCCTCGCGCAGAAAAACATTCAGGATGATAACATTGAAGTTGGATTGAATTTCTACCAGGAGGCAGCAAGACTTACAGATGACAACATTGAAAAGGCAGAAACATTCGTAAGCATTGCCAGAATTCAGGCGAAGGAAAAGCAAAAATCTACAGCTAGAAATAGTGCCAGGAGAGCTCTTTCCTATGATCCGAGTTATTCGGACGCATACAAGCTAATTGGTGATCTTTATATGGGAAGCTTCGATGATTGTGCTGGAGGTGAAAGTAAGGTTGATGATAGAGCCATATTCATTGCAGCATATGATCAGTATCGTAGAGCTGGCAATAGTGCTGGAATGGCAAATGCAAAAGCTCAATTTCCTTCTATCGAAGAAATTTTTAATGAAGGTAAGGAAGAAGGTCAGTCTATTACCATTGGCTGCTGGGTAAACACAACTGTGAAACTTGAACGAAGGCCTGCCAATTAATTTGGGATTTCTGAAAAATATCAAGTCGGCCATTGGATGTATTTCCTTTGGCCGTTTTTTGTTTTTCCTGGCTGCAATACAATTAATATCGTGTTCCGACAGAAAGGGACTGGTAGACCAAAAATTGTATGAAGGACCTACCTCAAGCCTGGATAGTGTTACTACTTTGCTAAGTGATTCAGCAAATGTTGTATTGCGCCTGAGTGCTCCAAAACAACTCAATTTCGAAAACGGGGATCAGGAATGGCCGGAAGGCTTCCTGCTGGAATCGAATACAAGCGAAGGCAAAGCTGAATCCAGCTTTGTCGCTAACTATGTTTTTTATGACAAGAACGAGGATTTATATCATGCAAAGGGCAATGTAATTGTCAGGAACTTCGAAAACGGCGATGAACTCAACACAGAAGAACTTTTTTGGGATCCGGTGGAGGAGGAATTTTTTACTGAAAAATTTGTTACCATCAAATCTGACGATGAAGTTCACACTGGAGAAGGATTGAAGGCGACACAAGATTTTTCAACGTACACCATTCTGAAACCATCCGGGACTTTTTTAATTGAAGAATCTAACTAGCTCATCCATGAAGTTACTTGACGTGATTCTTATTGTCTCTGCCTTTAGTTTGCTCATCATTGGAGTTCATCAGTCGATGATTACAGGGTTTATGGAGTCGTATTGGATTTTTATGTTTAGTCTTCTCCTTTTATTTTTATATAGATTCCGCAAGAACAAAAGGGACAAAAAGTCCAATTAGCACTCAAAAAATGGATGACCCATCCCCCTATTTAATTATTTTTCTATGCCTTCTGCTGTCAGCTTTCTTTTCAGGAATGGAGATAGCCTTTGTATCCGCCGACAAGCTACACATAGAGGTTTCCAGGAAAAAAGGGTCTTTTATAGGTCGGATATTGGCCATTTTTTCGAGTAATCAATCCCAGTTTCTGGCCACCATGCTTGTTGGAAATAACATAGCGCTGGTGTTATATGGGATTATTATGGCCGGACTTTTGGAACCTATGATTATAGCAGTCTTGCCTGAGGTTGTTACAACGGACGTGTCTGTTTTGATTGTACAATCGGTGATCTCTACCTCGATCGTTTTGCTAACGGCTGAATTCTTACCTAAAAGCATTTTTATTATCAACCCGGATTTCTCACTTCGGTTCTTCGCCATTCCAATGGTACTCATTTACATATTAATGTTTCCTCTGGTTTTCCTGGTAGTAAAACTTTCCGCACTTTTCATTCTGATGTTCGGATACAAGGTTTCGGATGAAAAACCTGTATTTGGACTGACGGATCTAAACAATTACATAAAAAACAACATCCTTAACATCCAGGACAAGGAAGAGGTGGAGATTGACGCAAAAATCTTTCACAATGCCATCGAATTCAAGAAAGTGAGAGTTCGGGAATGCATGATCCCGAGAACCGAAATTATAGCAGTTGATGTAACCGATTCGATCCAGGAATTGAAAGAAGCATTCATAAAAAGTGGCCATTCCAAAATCATTGTTTACAAAGAATCCATCGATGACGTGATCGGGTATTGTAATTCATTGGAGTTGTTTAAAAAGCCAGAGGACATAAAATCTATTTTAACACCTATTCTTATCGTACCTGAGACAGTACTGGCAAATGAACTTCTTATCCAGTTTATTACTGAAAGGAAAAGCATTGCATTGGTCGTGGACGAGTACGGCGGAACATCAGGTATTGTGAGTATGGAAGATGTTATCGAAGAGATCTTTGGAGAGATACGTGACGAACACGACGATGAGTATCTAACTGAACAAAAAATTGATGATTACAATTACATTTTCAGCGCTCGTCATGAGATTGACTACCTCAATGAGAAGTATCACCTGAATATTCCTGAGGCAGAATATGATACTTTAGGTGGGTTCATTTTTGAATACCATGAGGACATCCCACAGGTGAATGATGTTATTGAAATTCCAGGATTCATCATCACCATTATCACAATGGAGGAAAACCGAATAGATAACGTGAAACTTACGCTTGTGCATACCGAGGAGCCAGTATAAATCCATGCCCTCATTCTATGCTATTCTTAAGTTCTTCTTCCACTTCACCCTTAAGTGTTATTTCAGGAAAATCGAGGTTATTGGTATAGAACAGGTACCCACAGATTCCCCGTTATTGATCACTCCCAATCATCAAAATGCCTTCCTTGATGCTTTCCTTGTTGGAACATTCAGCCCCGTCCCGCTTCATTTTCTAACACGTTCAGATGTTTTTACATGGTGGAGTAGACCGATAATGAAACTAGTGAATATGATGCCGATCTACAGGATCCGTGATGGCTATTCCAAGTTGAGTGAAAATGAGGTGATATTCAAAACCTGTGAAGAAATATTCCAAAAAAGAAAATCAATCTTAATGTTTGCGGAAGGTAATCATGGTGAACATCATTATCTACGGTCCATTACCAAGGGAGCAGCGCGACTTGCCTTGCAGTCGCAACTTATGATCGAGGATGAATTGAAAATTGTCCCAGTTGGATTGAATTATTTCGATCATCAGGCTTCTAATACCAAGGTGATTATAGTTTTTGGAAAACCCATTACCGTTTCGGAATTTGTGGAATCCTATAAAAAGAGCAGCGGGGTTGGCCTTAATTCTCTGAAAGATGAAATCACCGACGGAATGAAATCTACACTCATCATCCCTGAACATACGGAAGATTATGAGGCACTAAAAAACACCGTCTTCCAAAAAACAAATCAAGATCTACCATTCCATGTGCTTCGAAAGCTCAAGGCTAACGATCGAATTGTTCTTCCGAAAACAAGATCCAAACATCTGATTGCTAAAGTCCTCAACCCTATTCCGTTCCTGGTAATTTGGAAAGTCCTCAATGGAGTTAAGGATATTGTCTTTCATTCTTCACTGAAGTTCTCTATTGGATTGATCCTATTTCCAATTTGGTGGATGGTTGTTTTTTTGATTCTTAATGGACTCTTTGGAATTATTCCAGCAGTAATTGTTGTTTTACTAATGATCCTATCGTTACTAGTCAGCTATAGATGGTTGAAATAGTTACATACCGACCAAAGTACGCAGAAGCCTTCAGATCTTTAAACTACGCATGGATTGAGGAATTTGACAAAATAATCCTGGAAGATCCGGAAGGACAGATTATTGAAAAAGGTGGAGAAATATTAGTTGCACTATTAGATGAGAATCCAGTGGGTGTCTGTGCATTGATCAAGGCTAATGACGAGCTTTTTGAATTAGCTAAAATGGCTGTTTCAAATGAGGTCAGGGGTAAAAAAATTGGTTGGAAGCTTGGAGTTGGTATTGTAGAGAAAGCAAAAGAATTTGGAGCCAAAAAGCTATTTCTTGAAACAAACAGCAAGCTTGGACCAGCAATTGGTTTATATCAAAAACTTGGATTTAAAAATTCTTGTGATGATGAAGCGGTATACGATCGGTGTAATATAAAAATGGAATTGGAATTATGAACTTTCGTCACAAAGCTTCCGTGCTTTGATGCAAATTTTCACAGAGCCCTTTGTGATATTCTTTGTTTCTTAATAGTAAGTTCAGGATTATTACTTCCCTCGTTCAAACCTCACTTTATCATAGATCACTTTACCGGCTTCATCCCATTCTTTTATGATATACGGGGTAAATTCATAATTGAAAGGGTCATCGGAGTATCGGACTTCTCGCTTTACCCTCCTGCCGTCGTAGTATTCCTTCCATAAACCTACTCTGTGGTTGAATTTATAATTTCCTCGCGCTGCTAAAGAGCCATCTTTTCTGAAGGCAAAATATTCGCCATTGCGTTCTCCATAATGCATTGGAATTACCTCTCTTAGCTTCGTTTTTTCAAAGTCATAATATGCCAGCAATGACTCCTGTGGCCAGCCTTTCCACCAATGTGTTTTGTCTTGTAAAATGTCATACTTATTCAACCTGACCCACCGTTTGTGTTTCATTCCTTTATAATACCATCCTTCTTCCAGCACTTGTTCACCAATCATCTTTTTGTAGGGTCCGTGTAGTACTCCAGCGTTTGCCTGGTCAATACGTAGTGAATTGACGATCTTCTTTTTCTTATAATCATACCAATAGAAGTCCCGGGCATATTCTGGTGGTGCTTCATAAACTTTCAGCATGTGGAAAATCTCAAATACCACTTCGCCACGGATCAAATCACGGGTATAGCCTTTCCTGGTTTTTATTCCAAAAAAAACATTTTTCTTCACCTTCTTTTTCTTCTGTTTTACAGGTTCGATTTCTGTTTTTTGAGTAGACTCAAGATCCAATGTTAAAGGTGTGTCATAATCAACCTTAAAGATCTCTTCGATGGTCTCAGTCTGTGTTTGATCCTCCTGGGAAAAGCAATTCAGATTTCCAACCAGGAAAGTGATGACTAATATTTTATTGAAGGTTTTCATTCAAAATTTGAAATTCAACATTGCTACTCCCCGGCTCCACCACTAATCGATTGCCCAAAAAATAACGCATTCATAAATATTTTATTGGTTCCCCACCAGAAAGCTCTAAAATTAGGATTATCAGTTAGTGTGATCACTCTTCCCCTACCAACAGAAGAAATAGTCACAGCTGGAGAATCTTTAAAGCGCTCAAGGTTTTCCTCAGATACATATCCGGATAGAAGTGGGCTGGAAGTATAAACCAATGGATTCGCATATGCATTTTTTGATTTCTCCATTACCAAATTGTGATTCCTGAAGAGTGGAATGCGATCACTTTCTAACCCATAGGCTATCGGATGACTCAAATCAACCCTAGCCTGGAAAATGGTACCGCCAGTCACTTGTGCGCCCCGATACTCGTTTAGTTTATCGTAGGGCTTGTAACTCTTATCGTCATTTTCATTTTTCTTGTATGCTACTTTAGTGATCTCTTTATCACTTAGCCATTTGCCCCCATTTTTCCAGGCAACGACCACACCTCCGCCTTGAATCCACTTTTTAAGATTTTCAACACCCGAATCACGTATAGCTGATAAATTTCCATTGCCAATGATGATCCTGTTGTATCGATCCAAATCCATAGAATTAACTCTTGAAATTGGCAATAATGTCACTTTCATTTTCAATCGCTGATCCAATAGATGCCATACCTCTCCAGCCTCATAGCTGTTCATTCTTCCATCTACCAAAATCGCAACCTTAGGCTCATATACGCTAGTGTTACTCCTGCTTCCGATATCCACACCATTTATAGCCAGGCCAGTTGAGATTGAAAAAACATCCACTGCATCTTCTTCGGTTATTTTATCAATTGTAGATTCGATCAGATCTCGTTTGTCCTCCTGAACTCCAACAGGGATAATCATGGTGCCCCTGGGATAGGTCCGTTTTGAATCCGTGTGTGTTTCATGGAGCATTTGAACAACAACTTTTTGTTCCAGTAGTCTGTTAATTGCACGGAAAGCATAGTAGCCATAAGGCTCTATTGCATAGGCATAGGCCCCTTTCGATCCAACCAATTCACCTTCAGGTTGTTGTGGATCTTCTATTTTGTCTCCCAAAAGTCCTGTATTGAAATCTCGACCCAGGCTGGCAGATTTTAAATTATATGCCAATGGAAGTGTCCAGGTAGACACATCGTAAAAAAGACTGTCATTGAACGCCGTACGGGTCTCAAAAATGGCCCTTGTCAACCGGTACTGAGGTTGATTCAATGGTACGATGTATGCCGACCCGGGATTGTATCTCTTTCCCTGTTTTGTTACCGCACTCTTCAACTCATACACATCAATTTGATGCTGAGTTAACATTTTGAGTAGTTCATAATTTTTGGTTGCATCCTTATCTGAACCGAAAACGTAGGCCTTTTCGCTATCTCTTGCCGCAAGATTAGAGGCACTCTGATAGAATTCCCTTTGATAATCCAGAAACTCTTTTCTGTGTCCAATCCCTGATGCCAAGGTAGAAAGAGAAGCGGTGAAATGATTTCTTACAGCCATTGGGAAAGTCAGAATCCCAAATTGATTTTCTTGAGCATGTCCTCTTGAACTGGCCTGCTCAAACAAAATACCTACTGAACCATTTACATCCGGATAGGTTGATCCCTTTCCAACATAGAAATCATCAAAACTTTCCTCACTGTAGTAAAGTGATCCGATCTTGTCCAAATACTCGGCATGAAATTTTGCCATTTTGTGAGTTAGTTCCACATTCTTTTCGGGTGTCCATGGAAATTTCCTGGCTGGAATTCCTGGTTGAAAGAAGAACGTGGAATTGGTTCCCATCTCATGGTGATCTGTAAGAATGTTAGGTTTCCATTCGTGGAATCGCTTGATACGCCCTCTTGATTCAGGGTGTGCCAACGGCAACCAGTCTCGATTCAAATCAAACCAATAGTGGTTGGTCCTTCCTCCTGGCCAGGCCTCATTGTACTCCCTATCATTGGGATCCGGGTTGATGACATGTGATCGGTGAACATTTACCCAGCTGGCAAAGCGATTCAATCCGTCCGGGTTAAAAGAGGGATCGACGATGATCACTGAATTTTCGAGTAAATCATCGATCTCGCTACCTTGTGCTGCCGCCAAATGATACACTGTCAATAATGATGCATTGGCGCCGCTGGCTTCATTGCCGTGAACGGAGTATCCCAGCCACATAACGATAGGCATGTTGTCTGTATTCAAACTTCCTGATTGAGAAGGGTCTGTCAGCTTTAAGTGATCAGACTTTATTTGATCAAGCCTTGCATGATTGTCTTCTGAAGTAAAAATCAAGTGCATCAGAGGTCTTCCTTCATAGGTTTTTGCAAACTCCTCCAGGATTACGCGATCAGAGGCAGCAGCCAAAGTTCGCATGTAATAGATCAGCTGATCATGACTCACGTGCCACTCTCCGGGATGATAACCCAGGACTTCTTTGGGTGTCGGGATATCAGGGTCATAGGATAGACCACCAGGTAAATAATAGGACATATCCACCTGGGCTGATACAGATAAGGAAATGATAAACAAAGTGAGAGCTATAATTTTTTTCATTTTGGGTTGATGTTTTGGGTCGCCTAATCTAGCTAATCGATAGGGCACAAAAAAACCCACTCGGATGAGCGGGTTTTATCTATTCTAATCTGCAAAATCCTAAATCATCTCAACGCTTCTGTTTACAAAATCAGTCAAAGCTTTGCCTTCCAGCATACCTTGCGAAAGTAACGCCAGGTCATATGCTTGCTTCGCTAAACGTTCTCTTTTCTTGTCTGTTTTAGAATCAAGGATCTTCCGAATCACTTCATGATTTGCATTCACAGCAACCGACAAATTCATTGGCATATCACCAAACATCATCGGTCCGCCACCTGTTGCCTGCATGTCTTTCATCCTTCTGATGAACTCAGGAAGTGTGATTGTAACAGGAAGATCATCGGTAGCCATGGCTTCCACATTCACCGTATTGTTCTTGTCATCAATGGCTTTTTCAAAAATCCCTTTTAATGTTTCATTCTCTTCATCACTCAATACGGACTCTTTTTTCTCATCCTTGTCAATGAGTTTGTCAATTACGTCCGCATCCACTCGCTGAAGCACCATCTTCTCATTTTTCTGCTCCAGGTGACTGATGAAATGACTATCAATCGGACCATTAAGTTCAACTACATCGTAGCTGCGCTTTTGGGCAGTTTCTATGTAGCCGTGTTGCTTGTCCTTATCTGTAGTATATAATACAACTGCATTTTTGTCCTTATTGGTTTGGTTTGCCTCTATTTGCTTTTTATACTCCTCAATGGTGAAATACTTCTCATCTAAATTCTTGAGCAGAACAAAATCCTTGGCTTTTTCATCGAATTTCTCTTCTGAGATCATTCCATACTTCACGAAAACACCAATGTCCTCCCATTTCTTCTCGTAACCCTCACGATCATTCTTGAATAGATCTCCTAGTTTGTCTGCTACTTTCTTTGTGATGTATCCATTGATCTTTTTCACATTGGAGTCAGACTGAAGATAACTCCTCGAAACATTCAATGGAATATCCGGTGAGTCAATCACCCCGTGTAGAAGTTGCAAAAACTCAGGTACAATGTCCTTCACTTCATCAGTGATGAACACTTGCCTTGAATACAACTGGATCTTATTCTTTTGAAGATCAAAATCTTTTTTCAGCTTAGGAAAGTAAAGAACCCCTGTCAGGTTAAATGGGTAATCTACATTCAGGTGGATCCAAAAAAGTGGGTCTTCGCTAAATGGATACAATGTTTTATAAAAAGCCAGATAATCCTCATCCTTCAGGTCATTTGGAGACTTGGTCCAGATAGGCTCAGTATCATTGATGATGTTGTCAATTTTTACCGATTTGTATTTGACATTCCCATCTTTATCCTTTCCATCCTCTTCACTTTTATCCTTTTGACCAAATTTGATTGGGATTGGAAGGAATTTCGAATACTTATTAAGGATGCCTTCGATCCTGGCATCTTCTAGAAATTCCTCCGAGTCATCGGCAATATGAAGAATGATGTCGGTTCCCCTCGTTGTTCTCTTATCCGGCTTGATCTCAAAATCTGTTTCTCCAGTACAGATCCATTTTGCTGCCTCTGCTCCCTCCTGGTGAGAAAAAGTAACAATCTCTACTTTTTTGGCCACCATAAATGCTGAATAGAAGCCAAGACCAAAGTGTCCGATGATTTGCTGATTATCTGCCTTGTCTTTGTATTTTTCTACGAATTCAGTAGCCCCGGAAAAAGCGATCTGATTGATGTATTTCTTAATCTCTTCGGCCGTCATCCCGATGCCTTTATCAGAGACTTTGATTGTCTTTTTCTTTTTGTCTACAGAAACCTCAACTGTCAAATCCCCCAGGTCTCCGTTATACTCTCCCAATGCTGCCAGTTGTTTGATTTTCTGTGTGGCATCAACTGCGTTGGAAACTAGCTCCCTAAGAAATATTTCATGATCTGAGTATAAAAATTTCTTGATGATTGGAAATATGTTTTCCGTGTGAATTGATATTGTGCCTTTTTCTTGCATGATCTAAAAATTAATTTTTATCAAAGTCGCTATTGGCAAAATCCATTCCAGTCAGAAAAATCTGACATCTTGTCACTTTTGAGTAATCATCATGCTGAACTTGTTTCAGCATCTTCTTAGTTGAGGTTCAGTATTATGGAAGATCCTGAAATAAATTCAGGATAACTTAAGTTCAATAAATTGTTGCTTAAAGAAAACTCTACCGAATTCGGTCCGCGCTTCGAACCAATGCCTCGTCCTTCCTGATAAATCTATTTGCCAGGAAGTTATTGAACATGGCGACAATGGGAAGATAAAAGCCCATTAAAAAAGTGCCTTGCTGTTCGGGAAGTATTAATGCATTTCCTTTCAAAGAAAAATACACGACCCCAACGATGGTTAAAGCTGAAATTAAGGAAAACAGCGCGTTTAACTTAACCTGTGCCATTCTATTCTTGTACTTAAATAAGGAAAAAAGCATGATCCCTGCAGCAAGGAATGCTCCAATTGAAATTAACATCACATTCTGAACACCCAGCAATTCCATCGTCCCGGACGCTGTTTGCTGTTCGAACCTGATCTCGAAGGCATTCATCGTTACTAGACGTGATGTTTCCAGATCCGCTTTCTGCCAAAGAGGAAAAAATGTCATGGAAATCATTGCAACTGCTGCGATTAACATAAATATGGATTGGACCCGCTGAATCATATTTTCGAAATTATGCCGCAAATATAAATGAGCTCAATCTGGATATTAATTATTCCGCTTATTTTGCGTCGTGCGATATTTTCTTGACATCAGCTATAAGGGCACAAACTTTCATGGTTGGCAGATTCAACCTAATGGGAATACGATACAGGCAGAATTGGAGGCAGCCTTATCGACAATATTAAAGGCTGAAATAGCCATCGTCGGAAGTGGCCGAACTGATACTGGTGTTCATGCAACACAACAAATTGCTCACTTTGATAGCGACGGAATTATCGATGATCTGGCATTTAAACTCAATTCGTTTTTGCCTAAAGACATCAGCGTTAATGATATCAAAGAGGTGAATTCTGGGACTCATGCACGCTTCGATGCAACAAAAAGGACTTACCATTATCATATTCACCATAAGAAAAACCCATTCAAGCAAGAGACCA
>JANQEC010000156.1 GCA_028278585.1 Cyclobacteriaceae bacterium
AAGATGTTAAATATGTTGATTCAAGTGGTTTGAGTGCTTTTTTAGTTGGAAATAGATCTTTTACCGACAATGGTGCTTTTGTTCTGTACAATGTCACAGATCACGTTATGAAGCTAATTTCAATCAGCCAACTTGATAAGGTGATGACGATTCTTTCTTCGAAGGAAGAAGCCGTAGATTATGTATTTATGACTGAAATCGAAAAGGGACAAGGCTCTGCGGAATAGGTTTGAGTCTGGAACTACAAATCCTTGGATCAAATTCGGCTGCTTTTGCTCATAGAAGGCATCATACTTCACAACTCTTTAGAATTCAGAATCAACTTTTCTTGATCGACTGTGGGGAGGGAACCCAATTACTATTAAAAAAGTATCAAGTCAAGATCTCCAAAATTGATTACATTTTGATTTCCCACTTGCATGGTGATCATTATTTTGGACTTATTGGACTGCTATCCACCATGCATCTGTTTGGTCGTGAAAAAGAATTGACCCTGATTGCACCCCCAGGTTTGGCTGAGATCATCTCTCTTCAACTAAAACATTCCCAAACCTGGTTGATGTATAAGATAAATTATGTGGAATGGACACCAGGTGAGATTGAGACGGTTTTCGAAAATCAGCAAGTTACAATCCAGACCATTCCCATGGATCACGGAGTGCCGTGTGCTGGCTTTCTATTTAAGGAAAAAGAAAAAAGACGAAGAATACACAGGGAAGTGTTTTCGGGCCTTGATCTTACACCGATAGATATAACAAGACTGAAAAATGGAGAGGATATTCTCAATCCTGATGGATCCATTAAACATGAAAATCGAAAACTAACACTTGATCCTCACCCACAGTTTTCTTATGCTTATTGTTCAGATACAAAGTATAAACCTGGAATTGTAGATCAAATCAAGAATGTAAACTTGCTATATCATGAATCGACCTTTGCTGATGATATGGAAGAACGAGCGCATAGTACCTATCATTCTACAGCGAAGGAAGCGGCGAAGATTGCAAAAGAGGCCAATGTAGGCAAGCTCATACTTGGCCACTTTTCAGCCAGGTACAGGGAATTGGATGTGATTTTGGAAGAGGCTATAACGGTTTTTCCTAACACAGAGCTAGCAATTGAAGGCACAAAATTCACCGTGCCGGATAACGTGAAAAAGGAGAGTTAATGGAAAGCAAGAAGAAACAAAGCCTCTTTCTCATTCTGGCAGGGATTTTCCTTACCAATGCAATTCTGGCAGAAATGATCGGGGTGAAGATCTTTTCCGCAGAATCGACCTTTGGTTTCAATCCTGCTAATATCAATATATTAGGATACACGCTTGACTTCAATCTTACCGCTGGAGTCGTTATCTGGCCAGTAGTTTTCTTAACAACGGATATCATCAACGAATACTTTGGTAAGAAAGGAGTAAAAAGAATTAGCTTCCTGGCAGTTGGATGTATTGCCTATGCCTTCTTTATGATCTTTCTTGTGACCAAACTGGATCCGGCAACTTTTTGGTTGGATGTGAACAACACGGACGATAAAGGAAACTTCTTCAATGTAAATTTTGCTTTCAACAAGATCTATACTCAGGGGTTGGGAATTATCATTGGCTCTCTAATAGCTTTTTTGATTGGTCAATTTCTTGATGTTTACGTTTTTCAACGATTACGCCGCATTACAGGTGAAAAAAAGATTTGGCTAAGAGCTACAGGCTCTACATTAATTTCCCAACTGATTGACAGTTTTGTCGTACTTGTAATTGCATTTTATATATTGG
>JANQEC010000116.1 GCA_028278585.1 Cyclobacteriaceae bacterium
AAAGGTCCGGCCTGCATCCATGGATGATCACGATCTTCAACTACCTTCAGATTAAACGATTTCAACTTGAAAGTTTCAATAAAATACAACAGGATTTTCGTGTTAGATCAGAGGTACACGGTCAAATCTCGTACCAAGCCCCTTTCAAGTTTTAGTTTATGCGCGCACGCTAGGAACTACAAGACTTCTTCTGCTACACTTTTCATATTTGTCTTCGTTTCAACTTCGTCTGATCCTAGTTCGGTTTATGACAGTTCGACGACCGATCTTTCACTCGTGAATCCAACGTTCCCTTTTGTTGGGCACAAGGTTATGATTCCACAAACGATTTCATAACAGCAGCGAATCGCCTGGTGATGATTCCAGACACTCACGGTTTCGTACGTTATGATTCCACGAATGATTTTGACTTTGCTGAAAAAATCATCACTTATGATTTAGCAGAACTTCAGTCATCATCACATATGATTCCGGGACAATTTGATTCGCTTGACAAAATCAGCGGGCAATTCTCCCGATGATTCTCAAGCCTGTAAAAATCATATATGCTAATTCATGTGCCGTTTAAAATTCGTCTTTTGAATTGCATCGAACGATTCCACAAGACAATTTCCTGTGGTCATCATGAAGCAAACTCTTTAGATCCTTAACATGACCAGTTTTTCATGGTCCTTGAGCGCTCAAATAATCAATTGTTAGAACATTTTGAGAAAAGTCTCATTACCTTAAAAGAGACGATCGCCAAAACGCAAACAGCGACAACGACTTCAAATACTCAAATGGGGACGGCCACGCCAAACTACAGCTGTACATCGATCACAAAGGGGAGGGTTTTTCTAATAAAGTTCTTCAAGTAAACTGTCTCCTTTTGTCCCCAAGTACCCAGGTTTCTGCGGCTCTAACAATCTGGGCTGAGTTGCTCAAAGCCTGGTTAGCTTTAACCATTGGTTAAGCACTATCAAAACCAATACGTTGTCAAGGTATTTAACGCTGGTTAACGCTAACCATGCTTCGAGCAACTGGGCCCTGACATTTAACTTCACCACTCACAGAATCACAGCTGTCTACGGCTTCGACCCCGCTCTGTTTTAGGTTCTAAGT
>JANQEC010000360.1 GCA_028278585.1 Cyclobacteriaceae bacterium
ATCAGGTCTGAGAGTTACTGGCCACCATCCAACTACCTGAATTTGTATGTGTTAGATATAAATACTTTTTTGGGATGGGCGTCCTTTCCAATCACTACAATTCCAGGGATCACGAATGTAACATCTCATTCCATTTGGGATGGGGTTTTGGTAGACTACATCTATTTTGGCGAAAATCCAGGTGCCTCCTCTTTTCCGAGTTTTGGTAGAACCGCCACGCATGAAATCGGTCATTACCTTGGATTACGTCACATCTGGGGTGATGGTGACTGTGGAGTTGATGATTTTGTAGCGGACACTCCAGTTGCAGATGATGACAATGGAGGCTTGTCTTCTCCGTGCACATTCCCAAAGCCTGATGACGCTACCGTGTGCAGCACCCCTGAGATGTTTCAGAACTACATGGATTACACCGATGACGGTTGCATGAACCTGTTTACTGAAGGCCAGAAAACAAGAATGCGAACAGTACTGGAAAACTCTCCCAGGAGAGTTTCTTTATTAACCTCCCCAGCATTGAATGAGCCTCCCCGATTAGCCAATGATCTGGCAATCGTAAATGTGTTATCACCTAACGAAGGGTCATGTGATAATATAATTGATGTGGAAGTAGAAGTCGCCAACTCTGGCAACTCTATGATCAATTCTTATACGATCGCATTGTTTGTTGACGAATCCCAGGTACAATCCATTAACCAGACAACTACGCTTGAAACTGACGAGAGGGAATCTATTGTATTCAATAATGAGTTAATCACTTCCACTCCGGCCGATGTTGAATTTCGAATTATTGATGTGAATGGCACGTCTGATGGCAATACATCAAACGATATCAAAACTGTTTCACTATTTCAATCTACCGCATTATCTCTTCCTTTCTCTGAAGATTTCGAGACTAATCTTAATGTCCTTGGAGATAATGGAGCTACCCATCCGTGGGAGGTTCTAACTGCTACGAAAGAAAGTGTTTCAAACAAGGCACTTACATTTAAATCGTACCAAAACACAACTGCTTTCGGTAAAGACACCTGGATAAAAACACCCATTTTTGACCTCTCGGGAATCAACTCCGCCGAATTGACATTTAGCTATTCACATGCCCAAACTTCCAGTACTTTCTGGGACGGACTGGCGGTAAAAGTCAGTACCGATTGCGGGCTAACATTTTCAGATGATCTCTTGTTCAACAGCTATGGCCCCACTCTTGCAACAGCCACACAAACGGACGATTCGTTTGCTCCGCAGAGCTTATTCGATTGGAAAGACACAACCATCAACATCACTCAATTTGCTTCCTTGGATGGCGTTCAGTTTGCTTTTGTAGGTCAAAATGGAAGCGGGAACAACATTTACATTGATGACATAACCATATTACAAACCAACCTAAAGGCTCGTGATGTGAGTGTTTTGGAAGTAGAAACCCCTCTTTTGACATGTAAAAACATGACTTCTGCTGATTTAAGAATACGAAATGTAGGTTTTGAGGAAATAACAAGTATAACCTACCAGTACATCAACGATGGAATGACAATGACCGAAACTGTTAACGATCTATCGGTTATTTCAGGAGATTTCCAATCCATAAGTTTTGATGTTAATCTCTCAGAAGGTTCGAATCAGTTGATTCTCTCAATTACTGAAGTGAATGGGTCCGCCGACGATGACCTCACAAACAACTCTGCAGAATTTACTATCAATCAGTCTGCAATTGGAGAAGCATATCCACTTACCGTAGATTTTGAGGTCCCTCACAGATGGGTTTCTTTCACAGAATCTCAATCACAGCTTTGGTCTCAAACGGCTATTAACCACAATTGGGCGCTACAGGCAGATGCGTTCAACGCAACAGAATTTGGTAGTAAAAGCTGGTTTATCAGTCCGAATTTGACTGTTGGTTCACTTGACAGTGCAGGATTGTCTTTTAAAGTTTCCTATGCTCAACGACCCGGATTTGTTGATCGACTCCAGGTGTTGATGTCCGTTAACTGTGGCGAATCTTACACCTTTGAATTGCTAAATGCATCATCGGATTCATTGGCGATCACTGAATCCAGCACTTCATGGATACCTCAGTCAGAGGCCCACTGGAAAGAATTCAAGCTTGATTTGAAACAGTCAATTCTGTGGAGAGATGACATACGCCTGGCTTTTGTTTTTACAAATGGAAACGGAAACAACCTCTATCTTGATGATATCAATGTTGGTATTAAACCTCAGGTACTGACTGAAAATAGCTTCCAAATTTTTCCAAATCCTGCCACTTCTGTTTTTAATGTGGCTTTTTCCTTAGCAGAAAGAGATGATGTATTGGTTCAACTCATAGACGTTTCGGGCCGGGTCATTTTTTCTCAAACGTATGAAAATGTACTAGATCAGGTGTACGATTTCAATACCATTTCAGAAGAAGGTTTTTATTTTGTGAAAATAACCGGCAATCGAATCAACCAGACAGAAAGACTGTACATTCGCCGATAATTAATTAGGTTTATCCATAAAGATGCTGAGGAATGTCCTTTAAGAAACCAACAACCATCAAAGACCTGCTTATTCATGCGGGGGTCATTCTTGGATCTTCTGCTTTTTTAGTGATTTTTCTCTTTTACATCTACCTGCCAATCAGGACCAATCATGGAGAAACGATAACCGTCCCGGATGTTGTTGGCATGTCTCCGGAGGAACTAACGGAATTTCTCGAACGAAGGAATCTAAGATTTGAAGTCACAGAAGACAGTAGTTACTCCTCCGAATTTGAGCCACTGTCCGTTTTGAGGCAGGTGCCAAAGCCTAACACCAAAGTGAAAGAAAATCGCAAAATATACGTTACTCTAAATGCCGAACGACCACCATTGGTTCGAATGCCAAGGGTGGAAGATCTTTCACTTAAGAGCGCTCAAATGGTACTAAAATCATATGATTTGAAGCTGGGAAAAATACGTTTCGTCCCCGACGATTTTTTTGGCGTGATCCTGGAAGCTAAAATGGATGGGAGAAATGTCCTTGAGGGTGAAAATGTCGAGAAAGGATCAACCATCGATTTGGTCGTAGGTGATGGTTTTGGAAACACTGTATTTCAATCTCCAAATCTAATCGGTTTAGAACGAGAAGAAGCGGAAGTGGTGATCATTGGGTCTGGTCTAAGAGTTGGGAAAGTACGATTTACAACTATGTCCAAGGCTGGTTTTGTGGTTCAGGATTCATCGGGTTTGGATATCATCGACTTTCGAGATGTTTCGCCAGGAAGCGTTCAACAACAATACCCTGACGCAGAGACCATTCTCAAAATTGGAGATCCAATAGATATTTGGGTTTACCAGCCTGATTCTTTAAGTACTGGAACAACCATTCTGGACAGTCAATGAGGTACGCGATATACATCGTTTTTATATTAGTCTTAAATGTATCCTTCGCTCAATTGGTGGTCAAGCCAATCGCTGACAATCAATCATCAGGGGGGAGAATATCTGAAACCAACAAAACAAGCACGGTAAATCCTGCAACGCTTCCTTTTTGGGATGATTTTTCGCTGGCCAACCGTACGGTAGACGAAAACCGTGTTTGGGGCACTGATACTACACTGCAATGGGAACCGGAGCTAAGTTCCAATGTTTTCATTAATTCAACTTTAGCAATAAACCCTCCTTCCTACAATGTGGCCACTTTTGATGGGGTTGACAAAAATGGAGATTTTTATGTCAGAGATAACACTGCGATAGGACTGGCAGATGAACTGGTTTCGTCCACGATTGATCTAAGTGGAAAAACGCTTGGTGATAATATCTATTTTTCATTCTACTGGCAGGCTGGAGGGAATGTGGAGAAACCTGAGGAAGGAGACTCACTTGTCTTGCATTTCATGAACAGTGATTCACTTTGGATACCAATTTGGGGAACAGAGGGCAGCGAGAATCTTGATGAGACCGTTTTCACTCAGGAGATCTTCGAGGTGACTACCGCATTTTATAGTGACAATTTTCGTTTTCGATTTCAATCATATGGTGACCTGGATGGGCCATTTGATGCCTGGCATGTAGATTGGATCTACTTAAATGAGGGTCGTAGCAACGTGGATAACGGTTATCTGGACCGGGCATTTTCCGGAGATTTAACTTCACCATTAAAGCCTT
>JANQEC010000361.1 GCA_028278585.1 Cyclobacteriaceae bacterium
CTTTGAGAAAGCTGTTCACCATGAGGCAAAAATAGAAGCCAGGTTTTCTAATCTTGAAAACAAAGTGCTATCGCTTCGTATGAGCAGGACTTCTCCTGGAAGATATGCGATCCATGATTTTGCTAAGAATGTCTACAACGTAAAAGCCGTTGACAGCAAAGGAAATGAACTGTCTATTTCAAGGCCGAATCCTCAGCAATGGAATGTAAGTGGACATGATGGAGAGGTTAGCGTAACGTATACACTTTTCGCTAACCGAGGAGGAGGGACGTATGCCCAGGTAGATGAAACGCATGCACACCTCAACATCCCTGCGACTTTCATGTTTGCTCCGGCACTTTGGCAACGCCCTGTAAAGGTTACCTTCAATGTGCGAGAAGATCTGAATTGGAAGGTAGCTACGCAATTAAAGAAGCTATCGGGAACTACTTATTATGCGCCTGACCTTCACTATTTTATGGATAGCCCTACGGAAATCAGTGATCATTCCGTGCGAGAATTTCCAGTACAATCCAATGGTAAGACCTACAACATTCGATTTGCCCTTCATCACAATGGTACTGAATCAGAGTTTGATGAGTACTGGGAAAACACCAAGAAGATCGTGCTACAACAAATAGCCGTTTATGGTGAATTACCTGATTTTGATTTTGGAGAATATGTTTTTCTCGGGTGCTATGTGCCGAACGCCTCAGGAGATGGTATGGAGCATAGAAACTCTACTATTCTCACCAGTACACGATCATTGGCTGATGGTGGAATGCAAGGAAATATTGGTACGGTTTCACATGAATTTTTCCATGCCTGGAATGTAGAAAGAATTCGTCCACTTTCCCTGGAGCCTTTTGATTATGAAGAAGCCAATATGTCCGGTGAACTCTGGTTTGCGGAAGGTTTTACCAGCTATTATACACGGCTTATTCTTTGCCGGGCAGGCATCATAACGGAAGATGAATACATTCAAAGACTTTCCGGAGCATTGAACTATGTCTGGAATTCTCCAGCAAGAAAATACAGGAATCCAATTGAAATGAGTTATCAGGCTCCTTTTGTTGATGCAGCAAGATCCGTTGATCCAGTTAATAGAGAAAACTATTTCATCTCGTATTACAGCTATGGAAGTGTGCTTGGGTTGGCACTTGATCTCTCATTAAGAAGTTTGAACAAGGATTTGACCATGGATGGATACATGAAAGCTGTATGGGAAAAATATGGAAAAGCGGAAATCCCGTATACCGTGCGAGATGTTGAAAACGTGCTAAAAGAGTACGCCGGAGAGGAATTTGCCGCCAATTTTTTCACGCGTTACATCTACGATAGTCAAATGCCGGATTATGGTTCATTATTTGAACCGGTAGGGGTATCGTTCGAGCAAGCCAATTCTGGAAATCCATACTTTGGTGCTGGTACCGTGATAGAAGATGGCAAAGCAAGACTTACTTCCAATTCTCGTGAAGGCTCTCCCTCATACCTGGCTGGTTTAGCCAGCGGAGATGAGATCCTTTCGTTTGATGGCAAGACTTTAGAGGAAGTTGAAAGATTAAGTAATTTTTTGAATGACAATTACAAGGCTGGTGATCAGGCTGAAATTATCTTCAATCGGTTTGGAACTGAAATGAAAGCAACCATTACATTCTCCGGGAATCCCAACTATACGACCGCTATCATCCAAGAAGACAAGAAAGCGACGAAGAAGCGAGCTGAGTGGTTGGAGGGAAAAAGTTAACAGGTTTTCTGACTTTATTTCTTCATTTGTTGAATTACCTGTGCCTTTATTTTTTCTATGAAATCACTCTTAATCCAATAAACGTCTCCAGCCCCATTGCCATTGTTCGCTAACATATTGACATACTCGGTATAGCTCTTTTCTTCCTGTGTATTGAAGTCGTTGGACCTAAAACTTGTGAAGAAAAAATACTTACCGTCAGGAGACATTATAGGGCAATAATCGTACGATTCAGAATTTATCTTGTTTCCTAAACTGACATGTTTGGTCCACATATCATTCACTTTGAAACTTACATGCAAATCTCCCCGTGCTCCAAAAATCAATAAATCTTCGTCTGGTGATACATACACATCACCTCCACCTGTATCATTGATTTCTTCGCCTAATTTTTCAACCTGGTATTTACCTTCAACTAATTTAGCTCTGTGAATGAACCCTTGACCGCCAGGATCCTCATAGTTCGTGGAATAATATAGCGTATAATCCCTGGTGACCGAAACGTAATATTCGCTTCTTTCTGAATTAACAGGTAAACCAACATTTACAGGTCTTCCCCAGTCACCATTTTCTTTTTCTACGTACCATATATCGAAATCTTTTGGTACCGAATCTGCCTCATCCAGTGGTCTCCTGGAAATAAAGTACAACTTCTCCCCATCTGGTGAATAGAAGGGATCAGCATCACTGTATTTTCCCGAAAATGGTGCCACCTCTGGTCCCTGCCACAGGCCATTTTTTTGAACATAACGCACCAGCACAAAATGATCATGTCCGTAATTGGTAAGACTATAGAAAAATTCTTTCCCATCAGGAGAAAATGCAGCATTCAACTCCGGCAGTCCTGTTGAAATTATTCCTTCCCCAAACTTTTGGCTTATTGTGTCTGCCTCAAATCCAAAATAATCACCTTTCAATTGCAGGTTATCATTCGGAATTGATTTGCAACCAATTAAGACCATTATTGCAACGTAGTAGCTTAATTTCATAAGATCTTAGATTTGACAGTGGAAATTGAATCAAAGCGTACAAGTTTAACCTACTTTAAGCTATAACTCATCAGTCTAAGTATACAAATTGCATACAATGCTTTGAAATAGACCTGTTCAGATTCTAATACTTACCCAAGTTCCTCCTTTAAGAATTTTCCTGTATAACTCTTCTTCACTCCCACAATCTCTTCTGGAGTCCCCTGCGCAACAATCTCTCCTCCTTCGGAACCTCCTTCTGGTCCAAGATCGATGATATAGTCTGCAACTTTTATCACATCCATGTTGTGCTCGATGATAAGGACTGTATTGCCTTTGTTTACCAGACGCTGTAAGACATCCAAAAGATGCTCAATGTCTTGAAAATGAAGCCCTGTGGTGGGTTCATCCAGAATGTAAAACGTTTTACCAGTGTCTTTTTTGGAAAGTTCAGTCGCCAGCTTCACTCGCTGCGCCTCACCTCCTGAAAGTGTGGTGGCATGCTGACCCAATGAAATGTAGCCCAAGCCTACTTCATCAAGGGTTTTGAGTTTCCGAACGATCCTTGGTTGAAACTCAAAAAATTCCACAGCTTGTGAAACGGTCATGTCCAGTACGTCTGAAATGGATTTTCCTTTGAACCTGATTTCCAGGGTTTCCCTGTTATAGCGTTTCCCTTTACATGTCTCACATGGAACATGAACGTCTGGCAAGAAATCCATTTCGATCAATCGCATTCCTCCTCCTCCACATGTCTCGCACCGACCACCTTTCACATTAAAGGAAAATCTCCCAGGCTTATATCCCCTGATCTTTGCTTCAGGTAATTCTGAAAAGAGGCTTCTGATATCGGAGAAAACTCCGGTGTAGGTCGCTGGGTTGGACCGGGGGGTACGCCCGATCGGTGACTGGTCTACTTCTATTATTTTATCAAAATGGTCATCACCAGAAATTTTCTTATATGGTAGTGGCTCCTTTCGGCTTTTGTATAACTTTTTCTTTAGCAGCGGATAGAGTGTCTCATGAATAAGTGTAGATTTTCCACTTCCTGAAACTCCGGTGACTAATATCAAATTCGCAAGCGGCAATTTCAAATCTACCGACTTAAGGTTATGACCGGTCGCT
Organism: Cyclobacteriaceae bacterium; assembly: GCA_028278585.1. GTDB lineage: Bacteria > Bacteroidota > Bacteroidia > Cytophagales > Cyclobacteriaceae > Ekhidna. The sequence continues at coordinate 3,820 of JANQEC010000361.1, forward strand.
CCGTTTAATTCTAACCACTTTCCATTTGGGGTTCTTCGTTCGGAAGGAATTTCAATTTTCCTTTTGCCGTTGAGATAATCGGCTGTGGCACTTTCTTTTTTTATAAAGCCCTTTGGACTGCCACTTGCAACGATATGACCTCCATGACGACCTGCGCCTGGTCCAATATCGACCACCTCATCTGACTCCAACATCATCTCCTTATCATGTTCAACTACGATTACCGTATTTCCCAGATCCCGAAGATCCTTTAGTGCCCGGATTAATTTGACATTATCCCGCTGGTGAAGACCAATGCTTGGCTCATCCAAAATGTAAAGCACATTGACAAGCTGCGTCCCGATTTGTGTGGCCAGGCGGATTCTCTGTGCTTCACCTCCTGAAAGGGTTTTCAAAGGTCTGTTTAAGTTCAAATAAGTCAATCCAACATCTAGCAGAAACCCAATCCTTTTCCTCAATTCTTTTAATATCTCAGTAGCGATCACCAGCTGGCGTTCGTTGAGCTTCTCCTCGATATTCTGCATCCAGGAGCCCAATGAAGTGATGTCCATCTCAGCCAATTCTCCTATGTTCTTATTTCCAATTTTGTAATGAAGCGCCTCTTTTTTCAAACGCATTCCATTGCACTCTTCGCAAACTTTAGAATCGGTGAACTCCTTAACCCACGCTTGAATCTTCTCAGATCCGGCGTCTTTCTGCTTTTCCAAAAAATTAATAATACCCTCAAACTTTGTATTCCAATCGGTGCCGGGATACTTTACTGAACTTACAGCTACAGGAACATCATCCCCATAAAGAAGAAGGTGAATCACATCTTCCGGAATATTTTTTATAGGTGTTGAGAGATTGACTTTGTTTCTCTTTAAGATCGCTTCAATCTTCTTAAAAATCCAGATGTCGCGGTACTCTCCAAGCGGCAAGATTCCTCCTCTACTAATGCTTAGATTGTCATCTGGAATAATTGACGCTTTTGAAATCTCTTCAATGATTCCTAGTCCATTGCATTCCTGACAGGCACCATATGGAGAGTTAAAAGAAAAGGTATTTGGAGCTGGATCGTCATATGCTAATCCGGTTTCAGGGTCCATCAGGTTTTTGGAAAAATGGGCCACACGCTCATCTTCCTTCAAAATCATCATTACACCAGAACCATGTTTAAGCGTATCGTTTACAGATTGACGTATCCGCTTTTTATCCTTTTCTGAAACCAGGATCCTATCGATCACAATTTCAATGTCGTGGGTTTTATAGCGGTCCAGTTGCATTTTCGGGACCAGGTCCTGCACTTCGCCATTGACTCTCACTTTAGAAAAGCCCATTTTCCTGATCTGGACAAACAACTCCCTATAATGGCCCTTACGACCTTTGACTACCGGGGCTAGCAGAACAAGCTTTTTCCCATCATAGCTTTTAAGAATCAAGTCAATGATCTGATCCTCAGACTGTCGGGTCATCTTGTTTCCGGACAAATAAGAATAGGCTTCCCCGGCTCTTGCATATAAGAGTCTGAGAAAATCATAGATTTCTGTTACTGTACCAACTGTTGATCTTGGGTTACGAGAAGTCGTTTTTTGCTCAATCGAAATAACAGGACTCAGCCCCTCAATTTTATCGACATCCGGACGTTCCATATCACCGATAAATGATCGTGCATATGCGCTGAAGCTTTCCATATAGCGACGTTGGCCTTCAGCATAAATTGTGTCGAATGCCAAGGAAGATTTTCCACTACCACTAATGCCTGTGATGACAATAAGCTTATTACGCGGGAGCTTTAAATCTATGTTTTTCAGATTGTGTTCCCGGGCTCCTATAATTTCTATGACCTCTTCTCTTTTTTCCAAAATGATGAGTGGTGCGTGATATTAAAACTGCGAATTTAAAAGTTTGGAGAGAGATTATACTGACTGTAAAAATCATCGATCACTTTTACTGCATCAGTAGCATTGTCGACGATCGAAAAGAGATTAAGATCGTCCGCATTGATGTTATTTTCCCGGCCCAACATCACTTCTTTCATCCAATCAACAAGGCCTGTCCAATAATCAATGCCGACCAGTACGATTGGGAATTTTCCAATTTTTTCTGTCTGAATCAACGTCAATGCTTCAAAAAGTTCGTCCATTGTACCTAATCCTCCTGGTAATCCAACAAATCCCTGGGAATACTTCACGAACATCACTTTTCTTACAAAGAAGTAGTCAAAGTCGATACTCTTATCTCTGTCTATGTAAATGTTGTGATTTTGCTCAAATGGCAATTCTATGTTTAATCCAACTGATTTTCCGCCCTGAGAATTCGCTCCTTTGTTTCCTGCTTCCATAATTCCCGGACCACCTCCTGTGATCACTCCATATCCATGCCTTACAATTTTCGCAGCGATTTCCTCTGCGATTTTGTAATATTTATTTTCAGGTTTTGTTCTAGCCGATCCAAAGATGGAAACACAGGGACCGATTTTGGCCATTTTCTCAAATCCATCAACAAACTCCGCCATCACTTTAAAGATCACCCATGAATCTGAGGTTTTGATTTCGTTCCAGTCACGTTCCTTGAACGCCTTGATAATTTTAGCTCGCTGCTCTTCTGAAATCTCGTTTTCTTCCATTATCTACTTTACTAAATTTTTGAGGGCAGAATGTAACGAAGGATATTGAAAATTAAATCCCGTCTGCTCAATTTTTTTGCTTGATACTTTATTGCCACCGGTCAACATGACTTGCATTTCGCCCAGCATTAGCTTTAAAGCCAAGGAAGGAACGTTAGGAAGAAATAAAGGTTTTTTTAAATGTTTCGCCAGCTGTTTGGTAAACGTTTTATTGGTGACCGGATCAGGTCCTACAGCGTTGTAAATTCCGACCTGACCTGTCGTGATTAAGTGGATAAAAAGTTGGCACAGATCATCGATATGTATCCAGCTCATAAATTGTTTCCCGGAGCCCAGTGGCGCTCCCATGCCAAGTTTTATCGGTCGCATCATTTCCACAAGTGCTGCACCTTTATCGCTTAAAACAATTCCAATCCTAACGATTGAATTCCTCACGCCAAATTCATCGAGTCTTGATACTTCATTTTCCCAATCTGCTACCACTTCAGCCAAAAATCCGTCCCCTTTGTTTGCATTTTCATCCATCCATTTTTCGCCAGTATCCCACCCATAGAATCCAATAGCGGAAGCAGAAATAAAATGGCTGAGCCTGGAATTGTGGTTTCGAATGGCTTCTATCAATATTTTCGTTGACTGGATTCGACTATCATAGATTTCCTGTTTCCATTTTTTAGTCCATCGTTTGCCTACAACGCTTGCACCGGCTAAATGAATAATGACATCCGTATTTTTGATGGCTTCTTTGTCAATCACATTTTTTTTAACATCCCAAAGAAATGATTGATGCTTATTTTTCGTTGGATTTCTTGAAAGGTGCGCTACTTCATACTTGTTTTCAACAAGTAGCTCGCTTAACCGCTGACCTACAAGGCCGGAACCACCAGTAATTAGAACTCTTTGCATTTGTGAACGTAGCTTTGATGTGGAATCAGTCATGAAAATAAAGGTTTATAAAAATACACTGCTCATCACCACTTTGTTTGGATTTATGGCCGTAAATGGTCAGAAAAAATTTGATTTAATAGTGAATGAAACTTCATTAGAGCTGGAGGAGAAAATTCTTACAGGCTATGCCAGTATGTTTGATTTCACCCGTGAAGAAGTGAGAAAGGGATGGTGGAAATATGCCAGACAGTTTGGAAATCCTGTCGATATGCGGGAATACTATAAGGTGAAAATTCCATCTCAAACTACCGATGGAAATGTGGATCTGACCATTTTCGCACAAACGCTTGGAGAAGGGGGAACTGTTACATTTAAAATTGGACTTGAAGAAAAAAAATATAAAGTCCAGGTTGAAGAGCTTCTTAAGGTTTTCAAGAAGGATCTGTACATTCAATATTACCTGGCTGAGTTAAAATTAAAAGAATTGGAAGCTGAGAAATATACAAGTCAATACGAATCTGCACTAGACGATGAAAAGTATTCGATACTTGATTCTTTAACTTCCAAAAAAAGAGAAATAGAGCTGCTGAAGGATGAGATTAGAAAGTTAGAAAAGGGATAGGAGGGTCCTATTCATATCTAAGTGATTCTACTGGGTCCACGCTTGAAACTCTGATGGCGTGAAAGCTTGTGATTCCAAAAGATAGTATTAGAGTAATTAAAGTAGCTGCTCCAAATGCCAGCCAGCTCATATCAACAGAATACTGAAAATTCTCCAGCCACTTCTGCATCGCAATAAAAGCCAGGGGCCATGCGATTGCATTTGCCAGCAGAACTATGACAAGAAAATTTTTAGAGAGAAGAAAAACAGTTGCTCCAGTCCTTATTCCCAATACTCTTCGAATACCAATTTCTTTTGTTCTTCCTTTAATTAAAAAAGAACTCAAGCCAAATATTCCGATGCAAGCAATGACCAACGCAACTCCAACCGCTAGATTGATCAATTGAGAGAGCTTTTCTTCACGGCTATATGAAATTTCAAGTCTTTCATCAAGAAGCTGATATTCCAGGGGCCATTTTTCCGTAAAACTCCCCCAGACCGATTCAATTTTGGTAATTAGTCCCGGGTAGTCATCTGTTTTGAACTTGATCATATAATTTCCAAACCATGGAGACAGGCTGAAGACCGCAGGTTTGATCGGATGGTGTAGTGATTCAAAGTGATAGTCGTTGAGAATTCCTATCACTTGTCCCTTCATCATGATTTCTTCTGTGCCAGGGCCAAACAATTCAAGGTTTCTGCCTATCGGATTTTCAGTCCAGCCCAATGTCTTTGCAGCCTCTTCATTCAGCACAAAAGCATTGTTAAAATCAGAGGGGAAGGCCTTATCGAAAAAACGACCTAGTTTAACTTTTATGTCCATTGTTTTTACAAAATCGTAACCTACGGATGTATGTGGTATCAACACAGGTTCTGCTCTGTTTCCATCTTCTGGCACAAATCGCCAGCTTCCCATTCCCTGACCCGGGATTTCAGTGATCCCCGAAATGTTGATGATTTCAGACATCTTCACCAGCTCACTCTTAAAAGCTTCAAAATTCTCATTAATGTCTCCTCTCGCCTTAACTACCAACATGTTTTCCTTGTCAAAACCTATATTTTTTGTTTGGATATACTCCCTTTGGGCATTGATTACCATGACTGATATGATGAGGACTGCTGAGAAAATGAACTGAATACCCACGAGGATTTCTTTTATCAATGCGCGAGATATTCTGTTTTTCATCCTGCTTTCTCCAGCACTGCTGATCCTAAGCCTGGATAGATAAATGGCAGGGTAGATACCAGAGATGATACCAAAGCCTATAAATAGCAAGACATAAATCAAAAGATTGCTTATTGTGAGATAGTTCGCAAGAACAATTGTCTTACCAGTGATCACGTTAACATAGGGGATGGTCAGGTGGCTTATGATCAGCCCAGCCAATCCTGAAAATACACAAATCAGTACCGTCTCGGTAAGAATCTGGCCTATCAGGCTTAACCTTGTGGCCCCTAGGTTTTTGGAAATTCCAATTTGCTTTGAGCGATCCATACTTTGAGCAAGGATCAGGTTGACGAAATTGATGATAGCAATTGATAGCAAAGCAAAACCTATAATCAAGAATATTTTAATATTGGCGAGGCTCCCATTCGGTTCTATTTCATAAAGTAGATCTGAAGTCAAATGGATCTTATCAATTCTTTGAAGATCAAGAGCACTATCGTTTTTCCATTTCTCCGGAAAATAGTTTAGGACAAATTGAGGAAGATCCGCATACACTTTTTCCTCTTCTAGTTGATCTCTGAATTTGACATAGGTCCAGGCCCCTGTCCAGTACCATTTATTCTCACGTCCTTTAGTACCAAAGACTTCTTTCCACAAATTCAACTGAAATTGGAGTGGGGACACAAAATCGAAATTGATGTGGGAGTTTTGGTCTCCTTTCTTCGCAACCCCGGTAACTTTCAAGAGATGGCGGTCATTGTATTTTATAAATTTCCCGATAGGGTCTTCATCAGCGAAATACTTTTTGGCCATGTCAACAGAAAGCACGATACTGTTAGGTTCAGACAGCACCTCTTGAGGTGATCCACTTATCAATTCGAACCCGAAAAAACTGAAAAATTCCTGGTCAGCAAAGAAGAATTTTTCCTCAGTGTATTTTCTATTTTCATAAACCAACAGAGGGTCATCAAGTGGCTGAAATAAGCGTATCGTGTTATCGATTCCGGGATATTCATCTGCCAGAGCCTGAGCCATAGGAAACTGGGACCCGGCTAGATTGTAGTCTACATCCCCGGATTTGATAAATAAAGATACGCGGTGTACATTCCGATAGTCAGGATGAAATTTGTCATAATCCAGCTCATCCGCAACATAAAGTGCAATGTTGAGACAAATAACCACACTCAGGATAAGGCCAAACAGATTAATGGCTGTGTACATTTTCTGACGTCTGAGGTTTCGTAGCGAAAGTTTGAAATGGCTCTTAAACATAAGTGTAGTGTTTGATTTGATAAGGACCGATTTGATGGCGAAGGGTCTAAGAAAATTGAGCATGTTGATCCAGTATCGGATACCTGAAACAAACCGCCCTCTTTTTTTCCTGTCTTCCTCATATTGTTCGTGAAGATCTCCATAGATCGGCTCTAGCCATTCTGGTTTGCAAAACCACGTGAGAACCTTCCCAGCTAAGGCTGGAGGATGAACTTCATTTCTATGGTTACTTTCAGCTATCATTAGCTATGACCCCATGCTAAATCCGGGATTTGATTCCACAATAAATTCCTAAGCGACCGATTGTGTTCCACTGCCTTTTTCCCTTCGGCAGTAATGATATAGAGCTTTTTCCGTCTCCCGCCGCGCTCACTTGTACTATCACCCAAATGAGATTTCAAAAATCCCTTTTCTTCTAACCTACTGAGCGCAGAATGAACTGCTCCGATCGCTGCAGATCTGCCTGTTTGCTTCCTTATCTCGTTTCTGATTGCCAAACCATATGCATCTGGATATAAAACGCCGATGATTAGCAGAACAAGCTCTTCAAATTCACCTAAATGTGTTCCTTTCATAAGTAGGTTTTTTCGTAAATGTAGAACAAATTGATTAGTTCTACAAATACGAATCATGACTGTAAAAAAAGAGCCCTGAAACAGGGCTCATCTTTGTTCTAGTTTGTGAACAAACTCATTCTATATTTTAAGCTGAATGTCCTTCCCGGATTCAATAAAGAGAATGTTGCATTTGAAGAACCGAAAGATTCGTACTCTCTTTTTCTTTCCGAATCAAGGATATTGGAAACCTGAAAGCTGAGTTGCTGGCTCTTGTCCTTTCCGAATTGTTTTGCCACACTTAAGTTCAAGCTATGAAATGGTACATCATAGACGTCAGCCGCCGCTCCAATTCCAACGATAGAAATCCTCCGTCCTTGAACATTATAGTATAATCCACCTTCCCAGTCGGAATCGAGTGGTGAATAGTTAATGCCAGCATTGATCAAATACGGGGCTTGTCCCTGCATTGGTCGGGTATCATCCAAAGTCTCACCATCTCTTAAATTATTCAGCCTGGATTCGTATTCACCTCCTGCACTCTTATCCATTTCAAGTTCTGATTTTATAATTGAGGTATTCAGGCTAAACATGAAATTTTCAAATTTTGGCGAAATAATTCCAAGCCTTTTCCTGATCTCAAATTCAATTCCATAAACACGCGCATCTCCCAGGTTCCTGGGCTGAAAGTTATCCGGTGCAGATTCACTGAACACAACTAATTCCAGTGGGTTTTGGAATTTTTTATAGAAAAAGCTCAAAGAGACTGTTTGGCCACCACTTTGGAATGTTTCGTAGCGAATGTCAAAATTGTCTATATCTGTCTCCTGCAGACCACCATTCCAGATTGTATCCCCTGAAACTACAAATGGTCTGAGTCCACCAATGAATGTCCTGCCAGTTAGCGGATCAAAAATCTGCGCAATAGATGCCTCTTTGAACGATGGTCTGGCGATTGTACGAGAATAAGAAGCTCTAATATTGGTTCGTTCCTTCAGGCTATATGTCCAATTCAAACTGGGAAACAATTTAGTTGAGCTAATAATTTCTTCGTCATCAAAAGATGTTCCTGACTGATCAACTCCAGTGTAGAACTGCTTATAGTCCTCTAATCTCGCGCCAACAATGGCCTTGGATCTTGCAGACACCTGGATCTCCGATTGAACATACGCCGCAACATTTGTCAACCGTGAATTAAAAGTGTTGGAGATCTCAAAGTTTCCAAACAGATATGATCCTTCGTCCGAATCAACGGTCCAAATGTTCTCGTCAAGAAGTAATTGATTTGGATCTCCGGTCAATTGAATATTTCCAAATGGATCTCTCAACACCAATCTGTAATTAAATATTTGATAGTCTCTTTCTTTTGAAGTTATATACGTTCCAAACTTTATTTTTCCTTCTCCATGCAGCATTCGCATCTTTTTCGTGAGGTCCAATCTTCCAACCAGGTTTGTTTCATCAAGATTTCTCCAGATGCGAGTTGGGTCTCCAGATTCACTAGGTTCAATCTCAAAGCCTCCACCATCTGTTCGGAAAGGTGTATTTCTGACGTCTTTATCCTCAATTCTTGACCATGTAGGTGATGCACTCCATTTGATGTTCCAATCATTTTCATTAATAGAATGCTCTCCGCCAATTAGTAAGTTCGTCAATGATCTTTCTGTATATTCCAGGTTATGCTTTACACCATCCCATGATCCTGAAATTCTGGATCCAACGTTAAATATGCCCGCCCTTGATTCACCATTCTGGATCTTAAGCAAATTGACTTTAAATTTTGAACCAGCAGTTTTAACTGCTCCTCCAAACATTCCACTGATCAATCGATTATCTGCGGACTGGCTCCCGTTTTGAGGCCTGTTCAAAAGGAGTTCGAATTCGTTGAATTGATCGGGTTTTAAATAAGAATTATTCTCTGCCCTGTCATAAAATGTAGTGTTCTTTCTATATGAAAAAGCAGCGTTGTAACCTACAGTTAACCCTTTGAAATCAAACTGATTTCCTAATCCACTACTAATAGAGAAGTTGGGTGTACTTGTTTTTTTCTCTGCAGCCAGTGTCTTGTTAAATGCTCTCGCTACATCGGTTGTTAATGGATCATCCAAAACAGGATTTGGAACCTCAACAAGTGGGTGAACCTTCAAACTTCTTGTTCCATCGTCGTATCCTAGCCAATCAGCACCACTGCCACTGTAGGTGAGATAATCACTGTTAAAATGCATGTCCGGGTTAAACCCAACACCTGCTGAAATGTTAAATGTTTTTTCTGCTGGAAAATCTTTGGTCTCAATATTCACAACTCCGCCTGTAAAGTCTGCTGGAATATCAGGAGTAAATGATTTATAGACCAAAATATTGCTTAAGACATTGGTTGGGAAAATGTCCATTTGCAGGTTATTCCTGTCAGGATCAAGGCCTGGAATATCCATGTTATTCAACATTGACTTTGTGTAGCGATCGCCAAGCCCCCGAACATATACATACTTCCCATCCTGAACAGATACGCCTGTTACCCTTTTTACTGCGGCGGCTGCATCGCTATCCCCAATCCGTCTGAAGCTTTGAGCTGAAATACCATCCAAAAGATTGGCTGACTTTCGTTTGACGGTTAAAATAGCAGCCTCTGATTGTTTAATTATCTGTGCTGTTACAACTACCTCTTCAAGTTGTGATACCTCTTCTTTTAACCGAAACTGCTCAATGTTCGTTACTTCACCTACTGCAACCTGAATGCCCGTTATCGAAGTGGTTTCAAAGGAGACATAAGATATCTGAAGATCGTGAGTACCAGGAGCAACCGATATCGCAAATGCTCCATCGAGATCTGTGATTGCTCCATTTGAAGTTCCTTTCACAAGCACAGTCACTCCAATTAGTGCTTCTCCATTTGCATCATCGATGATCGTTCCCCGAATTGTGCCATTTTGAGCAACAGCTAATCCGGCGAATAGACAGAGTAGGGATATTAGGCTAATTTTTTTCATTGATTTTGTCGATGTTCTTATACTAAAAAACACCCGCAGAAATTCTGCGAGTGTTGAAACAGTTCTATTTTTTATTTATTGAATGTCAATTAGTTTTCCTTTTTGATCAGCGAAAGTCCACCCGGAAAAGAGAGACATATCAACACCTACAGATCTCAACCCAGGTGTCACTGCTGTAACGAAGTTGGGTATGTCATCTTGGATTCCTGAAGTAGGGGTATCAGCTTTGTCTTTGAAAATATCCTGAAGGGTTGTATTGGAAGGAAGATTTACCTGCCAATTAATCAGATCTAAATCGCCAATGGCATAATTGGCAGAGCTCTCATCATCGTCTAGTTCTACATCACCTTCCCCATCTGCTTCGTTGTTAGAATCCAAATCAGCTGAAGGACTAACAAATCCGGATACATAAACATTGGTCAATGTGCCAAGTGCTCCATCTCTGAAATCAGCAATTTCATCATCTACACCCAATAATGTAGCATTGGAAAGTGTGAAGCTTCCATCAATGCTTCCTTCTGGTCCATCTATTTCAAGTGCGTGATCTGTGCCACTGAATGCTATGACAAGGGCATTGTTTATAGTCCCAGAATATGCCTGATCAATGTCAATGGCGTCATCGTCGGCCGCCCATACAAGGACATTTGAAACGTTTACAGTTCCACCAAACCACTCAACACCATCGTCTTTATTTCCAACAACTTCAACGTACTCGATGACCGTTCCACTTCCAACGCCACCAAGCGTGATCCCATTAATCTCATTTCCTTCTCCAATCAATGTTCCGCCATGACGAACGGATATATACCGAATGATTCCGGAATCATCTGTTGCATCGTTTCCGCCGTAAAGACCGTATGTTTCGTCAGCAGGTATTCCCTCGATCTGAACTGCACTTGCATCGGCAGAAATTGGTGCATTTCCAAGTACGATTAATCCTCCCCATAGCCCATTGTCAGATTCTGAAAGGTTGGTTCCGGATTTTTGTCCAATCTCTATGTCATCAAGAATCGATGTAAAGATGATTGGGTTAGAAGATGTTCCTTCCGCCATCAGTCTTCCTCCTCTGGCAACAATCAAAGCCGATGCTAATGATCCTTCACCCTCAACTCCCTTTATGATAGTTCCTGGCTCGATTGTCAGTGTAACACCTTGGTCAACAACAACTTTTTCCCCAAGAATATGGATCTCATCAGCCGACCAGGTTTCACTTGCTGCAATAATACCTGAGTGGACGATTTCATTGTTGGCTCCACCATCGGGGTCAGGAAGAACTACGAACGAATCATCACTTCCACACGATACCATGAAAAGTGAGATTGAAATACATAATGCACTTGAAGTAAGCTTTTTCATTTCTTTTTTGCTATTAAGATTAATTTCTATCGCAAAGAAGAATCTGTAGTATTAACCACCATGGAAAAGACGGTTACTATACTGTTAAACTGTTGGTATTAATGTAATGTGCTTGTTACCAGTGTTAAGGGAATGTGAAGTGATTTGAAGAAACGTGGTTCATGCTGGTGTAAATCGGATATTAACCATTTCTATTTCAATCACTTACATGATTGGTATCCCTCTTAGATGATCCTCCGTTTACTGATTAGAAGAATTAGGTTCAGGAAACTAATTTTAATGCTATGAATCGAAGTTTATACACAACTGGGATCATTTTTGGTTGGATATTCCTTGCTTACGGTTTTTTACTTGCTATGGCCTTCCTAACGCTTGGATTCCAGCTCTTCCAAAGTCCATCCTTTCAAATTTGGCGAATTGTCGGAGCAGTTATAGTACTTTCTGGTAATACCATCCTGCTTAAGTACTTTAAATACAAAAGATATTTGGTGGCATTTAACACCTTACTGGTTGCGTTAATTGCCTTTCTTGTTACTACCATAGTTGAAATAGCCGGAGGAACAGGTGTGCTGGGTTACGTCACACTATACGTGTATTTTGGAGCGAGCATTACATTCTTTTTGAGTTTAATATTTTCTAAAGTGGCAGAGCGACCACTATTGAAAAAAGCGGGAATAATCAGTTTGTTTATAGGATTTATTTTGATTTTGACATTTACCCTTGTACTGACCTATCAGGGGTCACAAATGGTTGGCACACTGTTCAAAATCTACATATGGGTAAACATACTTAGTAGCCTGATCGCTATTTTTTATATCCAGAACTTCCAGCAAGAAAGTGGAATCAAAGTATCTCATGCATAAAGCAGCAAAAAAGATTATGCGATGGGGTGAGCAACAGGTGAATACTGTTCCTGAAGGTATTATTTGCTGATTTGAACCTTTGACAGGATAGATCCTATAATATCATGAGTGGATACCCCGTCTGCTTCAGCTTCATAGTTCAAAAGTATCCTGTGATTTAGAACATCCATCGCTATTTCTTTCACGTCTTCAGGGAGTACATAATCTCTTTGGTTAAAGAAAGCAATGGCTTTAGAAGCCAAATTCAGGTTTATCGAGGCTCTGGGTGAGGCTCCAAATTGAATGTACTGGGCTTCATGGTCCAGTTTGTACTCTCTTGGATTCCTCGTAGCGAATACGAGCTCAATGATGTATTTCTCAATCGATTCGGAAACTGCTACCTGGTTGATCTCATTTCGGATAGAGAAAATGTCTTCCTTGGAAAGTACAGGCTTGGGGTCCGGAGAGAATGAAAGGTCTGCAATCCTACGCATGACCTCTAACTCGCCTTCCTTGTCCAGATAACCAACATGTACTTTGAGCATGAATCGGTCAACTTGTGCTTCTGGCAAAGGATAGGTTCCTTCCTGGTCGATTGGGTTTTGAGTAGCCATTACTAAAAATGGACGATCTAGTTGATAAGTGGTCTCCCCAATGGACACGGTCTTTTCCTGCATTGCTTCAAGCAGCGCAGACTGCACTTTAGCAGGAGATCGGTTGATTTCATCAGCCAATATCAAATTGGCAAAAATGGGTCCCTTTTTAACCTCAAATTCAGCTTTCTGTTGGTTGTAGATCATTGTTCCAACCAAATCAGAAGGCAATAGATCGGGAGTGAACTGAAGTCGTTGAAAATCCAGATGTAGAACGTCTGCCAGCGTGTTTACCGTCAGGGTTTTTGCAATTCCCGGTACTCCTTCTAGTAGAATATGGCCTTGTGTAAAAAGTCCTACCAAAAGCCTGGTAACCATAAAATCCTGTCCAATTACAACTTTCCCAACTTCTGATACTACATGGCTGATCTTTTCCTGGTGCTCTTTCTGAAGGTCTTTATCTATCGGTTGCGCTTCCATTCACTGAGTTTTTTAACGGTGCAAAAATATTAGAAGCCCGCAATTTGCGAAGAATGATTTGAAGTAAGGAAAAAAGTAATGATTTACGGCGTTAAGAATTGTTAACTGCAGACTTAGGCCCTGTGTAATGAAGGCCCTTAGCTTTAAAATCTTTTTACATCAAAAAAACTTAGCTGCTCTTCATCTTGTTTCTATGAAAGGTCCTGATTATTAGACGGGTTCCCTTATCATAGGTCAAATACGACCAAATCCAATTGTTTAATGCAATCAACTTGTTCCTAAATCCTATCAAGTAGAGGATATGTATAAACATCCAGATCAGCCAGGCCAATAGTCCTTTCACATGAAACCCGCCTGGCATATCTACAACGGCCTTATTGCGGCCAATTGTGGCCATTGAACCTTTATCAAAATAGCTGAAAGGAATCATTTTCTTCTTAGTGAAACTTTTTTTGAGATTTTTGGCCAAATGAACTCCTTGCTGCATGGCTACCGGGGCCAACATGGGGTGGCCATTAGGGAATTCCTCACTTTTCATCATTGCCACGTCTCCAATAGCAAATATGTTATTGGATCCAACTACACAATTAAATTCATCCACTACCAGTCTGTTATGTTCTATCGCACTGGTATCAATCCCGTCTAATACATTTCCTTTCACTCCCGCAGACCAGATTACAGTTGAACTTTCAATGTTTCCGTTACTCAGCTTCACAACTTCATTTTCGTATCCTTCAACCATAGTATTTAAATGAACATCAATCCCCAGGCGTTTCATGTATTTCAAGGAATTATCACCTGACGCTTTGCTCATGCCATTCAAAAGCCTGTCAGTACCTTCGATTAGATAAATGTTCATTCCCGAAAAATCAAGATCAGGATAATCTCTTGGCAAGATGTGCTTCTTGAGCTCGGAAAGTGCTCCGCAAACTTCAACTCCTGTAGGACCGCCACCTACAACAACGATATTCATCATTTGCTGAAGCTTGCTTTTGTCTTTAGTGAGTACGGCTTGTTCAAAATTTTGAAGAATGTGACTTCTTAAATCAAGCGCATGAACAATCTTTTTGAGCGGTAACACCCGCTTTTTGATTTGATCGTTTCCAAAATAATTGGTGACAGAACCACTGGCAATAACAAGGTAATCGTAAGCCAGGTTACCAACTGTAGTTTCAATCTCATTCTTCTCAGGATCGATTCCAGTGACCTTCACCATCCGAAAGAAATAATTGGGATTGCCTTCAAAAGATTGTCTCAAAGGTCCGGCAATCGAATCTGGCTCTAAGCCAGCAGTGGCTACCTGGTACAAAAGTGGCTGGAATGTGTGAAAATTATTTCTATCCAGAAGAACTACCTGTACGTTGGTTTTTCTAAGTCCTTTTGCCAGTTTTAATCCTCCAAAACCACCTCCAATAATTACAACTCTTGGAAGATCAGATTTAGGGATAGTCAGTGATAAATGCTCGGGTATTGCCATGCAATAAAAACAAAACTTGGAACCATAAAATTCTTTTACCAGGTTTTTTTGAAAGCCTGTTAAATTTAAGATACTCCGATCAAAACATGTTCCAGTCATTCTGAACTAGTTTCAGAATCCTCATCAATAAATGTTTTAAAAAGGAAGATGCGGAAATAAATTCAGCATGACGATCGGGGTGGTTATTCTACGTTAGAAAATACATAGAACATTTCAATAGCAATTTGTTTGCATCGCTCATCGTATTTTTCCGATTCTTTTGATGTCCCGTCCGCCACTTTTGGATCTTCGTAAAGAAGTTTTATTCGTTCTGAAGCCCCAAAAACAACCGGGCATTCCTGGTCTGCTTCTGAGCAGGTCATTATCGCTGCAAAATCTTTTTGCGGGTTAATTGCATCATTGTACTTTTTCGAAAAACAGATAATTGGAGCTTCATCCTCCGAAAAATGAACCTGGTAGTGTGGGTTTTCTCCACGGGAACTTTTTATTTCAAACCCCGCCCGTTCTAATGCTTTAATTGCATTAGCGTGAAAGGCAGTTGCTTCGGTGCCTCCGGAATAGGTTTCTGCTTCAATATTGAAGTAACTGGCTGCAACACTTGCCCAAATTTGTCCCAGGTGACTCCTCCTGGAATTGTGCGTACAAATGAAGTTAAGTTTGGGACTGGAAGAAGTTCTTATGTATTCCGCCAAGGAGAGAAGTGTATTTTTCCTTGATTCAGCAATACGATCAACATCTTTTTTTAGCGCGTCAATATATTTTTCCAGGGAAGGCTTGAGTTTCAAAATCATATTAATCAAATGCAAAGGACACAAAGATTTCACAAAGGACACAAGGCGCTTTATGAATTCTTTGCGGTCTTTGTGTTAAGGATCAGCAACAAGCTACTTCTTCTTTTTTATCAGTTGGGGTGCAGCAGGCTTCTTCGTTTCCATCTCCTTTGCCTCCCATCCTGGAATCATCTGAAATGAAGTGGTAAACTTCCCATTCGTATCCATCTGGGTCTGCTACCCAAAATTTGTCCTGGATTGCGTAACAGCAAGCGGTCTCCATTTCCTCCAGCTCAACAATTTTTTGACCTCTTGCAAGGTTCAATTTATCATTGAGTTCTTCTTTGGTTTTTACCTGGATACCTAAA
>JANQEC010000212.1 GCA_028278585.1 Cyclobacteriaceae bacterium
ACCGTACCTTTTTACGGACAGGGAATGAATTGCGGATTTGAAGACTGCACAGTTATGTGGGAACTCATGCAAGAGCATGGAGACGATTGGGAAAAAATATTGGAAGCTTACCAGGTTTCGCGCAAACCAAATGGAGATGCCGTTCAGGATCTTTCGCTGGATAACTACCATGTTATGAGAGACTTTGTTGGAGATCCTGAATTTTTACTTCAAAAAAAATTTGAACTTAGAATTTCGGAACTTTACCCCGATAAGTATTTACCACTCTATTCGCAGGTGTCTTTCAGTCATATACCCTATGCAGAAGCCTACAAAAAGGGCGAGGAGCAGGATGTTTTCATTAAAAACATTATGGCTGAAAACGACATTTCTTCGTTGTTTGAATCAGGGAAAATTGATGACCTGATCAATAAATATTATGGTGATAATAACTGATTATTATGAGCAAAACAAAGGGAGATATTTTTGATCAACTGAAAGAAAAGTACGATTCCATTGGGCAAGATGTGAATGTTCATCTTGAAGGTTTGCTTCACTCCCGTCCTATCACTTACTGGGACTATATCCAAACGGATGCTTTATTGAATTTACAGATTCCGCGGACTGGTCAACCAGATGAAATGGTGTTTATCATGTACCACCAGGTAAATGAATTGCTTTTCAAAATGATCTTGTGGGAAATCGACCAGGTAGCTGAAAATGAGCATGTAACCACTGAATTCTTTTCAATGAAACTTGATCGAATCAGTCGATATTTTGATATGCTTTCTTCCTCCTTCGCTGTAATGGGTGAGGGCATGGAAGTGGAACAATACATGAAATTCAGAACAACGCTCACTCCTGCCAGCGGATTTCAAAGTGCGCAGTATCGTCTGATTGAATTTGCTTCCACTGAGTTGATTAACCTTATTGATGCCCGGTTCCGTGAGACGATCGACCGCAATACTCCTTTTGAACATGCCTATGATCACCTGTATTGGCAGGCAGCCGGAAAGGACCATAGAACAGGCGAAAAATCAACACTCATCGCGCTGTTCGAGAAAAGGTACATGGATGATTTTATAGTTTTTATGAAAAAATATAACAAGTCCAATCTCTGGACAAGGTATCAATCGTTGCCTGAAGATGAGCGCAAGGACTTGCAACTTCAGAATGCGATGCGACACTATGATCACACCGTGAACGTGCTATGGGTAATGGCACATTTGAATGCTGCCAAGAAATACCTGGGGAGTGGAGATGAAAAAACAGAAGCTACCGGTGGAAGTGACTGGCAAAAATATATGCACCCCAGGTATCAACGAAGGATCTTTTTCCCCGGCCTGTGGACCAAAGAAGAGCTTGACAATTGGGGAATAACAAACCTCGAAGGCCATACGACTCTGTCAAAATCCCTTTAGCTTTGCACCGCGGTTTCAAGCGGGTCTCAGCAATGATTATCTTCAAAAAATTCACATTCGATTCAGCTCACTCACTTCCTTTTGTTCCTGATGGACATAAATGCAAAGAAGTGCATGGTCACACATACAAGCTTACTGTTTTTATTGAGGGAGAGCTGGATGAAAAACTTGGTTGGGTGATGGACTTTAAAGAGCTAAAGGACGTAGTAAAGCCTTTGATAAACAAAATCGATCACAAATATCTGAATGATATTGAGGGTCTTGAAAATCCAACGTGCGAGGTAATCGCAAAATGGTTATGGGATCGCATCAAACCTGGCGTACCACTTTTAAAGAAGATTCAATTGGATGAGACACCTACCTCAGGTGCTGTTTATGAAGGCTAAAAACTACTCAACTGTCGAAGCATTTTTCCGTGACTAACCAATGCACCAAAAAATGTTGGTTCTGAATGGTAAGGAAGTTTAAACTCTTCAGCTGTTGCCTTTACAATCTTTGATAATTCCCGATAGTGCACATGACAGATGTTGGGAAAGAGATGATGCTCGATCTGATAATTCAAACCACCTACATACCAGGATAATAACCTATTGGTTGGGGCAAAGTTAGCTGTGGTTAGCATCTGATGAACGATCTGATCACTTTCTAACTCACTATTTTCATCAGGCAACGGAAACTCAGTGGATGGCATAACATGAGCCAGCTGGAAAATACAAGATAGGATCAATCCAGTCAGAAAATGCATGCTTGCCCAACCCAGTACTACATGCCACCAGGCTACATCAAGAATGATAATAGGTAATGCAATGAATAATGAGTAGTAAACAATCTTCTGGAAAATCAATTTTGTTACCTCTTTTCGGTATGTCGTATTTTGGGTTTTTAATAGCCCTTTCTTGTTGTATTTTCTCAGAAAAGAAAAATCTTTTGTCGTTGCCCAATAGAGCGTTAGTAAACCATAGAGAAACCACGCGTAAAAGATCTGATATCGGTAAAAAGCCTTTTTTGGTTGGTTCGGAGAAAATCGCATCAAACCTCCAGGATCTATGTCTTCATCATACCCGTCTATGTTCGTGTAGGTATGGTGAAGTACATTGTGTTGGATCTTCCAATTGGTTGCGGAACCGGCAGATAAGCTCATAATCAACTCGCCAAAGAAAAAATTGACGGATTTTTTCTTTGAAGCAGATCCATGACAAAAATCGTGCATAAGGCTCAAGCCGCAGCCGGCCAATCCTACACCCATGATCAACCATAGGCTGTAGAAAACCAATAGGTTACTGGAAAACCACCCAGTCAAGATAATAGCGAAAGGAATCAGGTAGATCAAAGGAAGAATAATAGCCTTCAACCATATTCGGTAATCACCTGTTTTTGAAATGTTATTGGACTTAAAATAGTCATGTACTCGCCTGCGCACCTCGGCACCAAACTCCTTGCCCACATCGGATGCAAACCTTATTGGATTAAATGCAGTTTCAGCCATTTCTTAAAATTTCTACGAATCTAGCTCGCTCTCTTTGATTTTCAGTATTAAATCGTAAAATCAACCATATAAATGTCATCTATTCCACCTATGGAACTTTCTCTTTATGGATGGTTCTTCAGCCTGGAACTGGCATTTATCACATAGACAACCGGCAAAAGTCATAACGATTAGAAGGCTTTCCAGATAATTTGCAAGCACATTAATCAGGTAAATAATGAGTGAATCAAACTATAAACGGTGGATGGTAGGTCTGGATTTCACCTCCATTGATGGCAAAATCATTCAACGTGTAAGCCATTTAAGCAGAATTATCAAACCCGATATCATTCATTTTGTACACGTTGCAAAGGAACTCAACATACCCGTTTATATACCTGAGGAATACAAGGATATCGTTCCAACAGCTACAGAGCAGCTCGAAGAAAGGATGGAACTACTTATCAGGGAAAGTTTTGATAACGATGATGTAAAGTGGCAGGTAAATGTGGTAGGTGGCGAAACGTTCGATGCCCTGGTTGACTGGGTGAAGAAGGAAAACATTGACTTTTTTATAGCCGGGAGAAAAAAACACGAAGATGGAAGTGGTATTCTCCCACATAAACTTTTGAGAAGTCTATCTTGCCCTGCCCTGTTTATCCCAGAGATGAAAATGCCGGGAAGCAAAAAAATTCTCGTGGCAGTCGACTTCTCCAATCATTCATTTGTTGCCTTGAAAACAGCTCTCAAACTTGCTGAATCTGGTGAAATTACAGTAGACTGTCTTCATATCTATAGCGTCCCCATTGGATACTATAGCACTGGTAAAAGCTACGAAGAGTTTTCAGAAATCATGAAAGTCAATGCAGAAAAAGAGTTCAAAAGATTCTCAAAACCTCTCGGGGCTGATTTAAAATTGAAATGCATCCTGCTCGAAAAAGCTTCACCAGCGGAAGTCATCTACAGTGAATGTAAAGAAGGTAATTACGACCTTGTAATGATGGGATCAAAAGGACAATCCTCAGGCTCTGTCATTCTACTTGGCAGTACCTCTGAAAAACTCATAAGTATCAATCAATTGTGTATGTCCTGGATCGTAAAAATCAAGGATGAACACATTGGTTTTTTTAAAGCACTAAGCAAACTATAAAGGTCATGAAAAACGTATTGAAATTATTTTCACTAGCAATTCTTTGGGGTTGTGCTGTTCAGGTAAAAACCTATCAGAATCCCAAGACAGATTTCACAAACTACAGTTCCTGGTGTTGGATGCAAGGGTGTGAAGTTGTTTACCAAGGCCCTGAATACTATAATGATCAAAGGGCTATTGATGAAATCTCCAATGCAATTGCCTGGAACATGAACGACAAAGGTTATCTGCAAGGCGATGATAAATCAGATCTTGTTGTGAATTTTTATGTGATCATGAAGAAGGATTCCATGGAGGTCAGCTCCGCCTACTCCACCAATTTTGAAGACGAATGGTTAGCTATGCTTTATCCTGAATATGAACAATTTCTAAAAGGTAGCCTGGTTATTGATGTCATTGACAGGAGGTCATCTGAACTGGTGTGGACATCCAATGCCATTAAGTACCTGGAAGTTAACCCGGCATTTGACAAAGAGTCCATTTGGAATGGCGTAGGTAAGGCCATGAAAAAGTTTCCCGAGAAAGTAGAATAGAATCTAATACGGCTTTTGTCCTATGATATTCCCCTGAGGTGTGTATTGACATACCCAAATGTCCCACCCATCACAGCTGGCTGTGCCACATCCTACTTCGGTGGTTGCTTCCCAAACGATCTGTGTATAGTGTCCACAAACCTCCCCTTCTGCACAACTATTGTCGCTATAGTTGTAGTTTTCCTTTTCACTGCCCCAGGAATCAACCACCTGCTTAATGGAAAAAGCTCCGGAAGTACCTTTCCATAAATTTTCTCCATAGTTACCTGTGGAATGTTTAAATGCACAGGTTCTTGCCAACTCTTCTGCCCATTCAGTAGCTGACTCAGCCAATTCATCTGACCATGCCAGGTTTGCAACACCAACCTCATCTCTGTATGGATTATGGGACTCCAGAAACTGTTCAGCGATCTCATTGACTTCATCTTCCGGAGTCGATTCATCCGAAGAGCAGCTATTGGTGAGCAATAAACTCAAGGCCAGAGGAAGCAGCGGTAGTTTTTTCATTTCCAATAGATATTGTTAAAATATAAACCAGTGAAAGTTGCTCTTCCCTTAGCCTGCATTTTGAATCGACAATGGATAACGAATCGCAGTTTACTGCTCAGCAAAGCATTGGGAGTGATCGGTATCAGGGATAGAGAGGAATTTTGGTTAGCAGCACAATCTGAATTAAGGTCAATCAGGTACCAATAATATCATACTTAGTATTCGCTAATTTGACATCTGCCATAGGCTTCTTTAATTCTGTTTCAAGTCTTATTTATTAGTTATTTTTATAAAACTAATAGCGTTAGATATGAAAAAGATTTTCGCAACACTTTTCCTTTTTTCAATAGCTCTTTTTTCATCCGCAAATATTACTTGCGAAAGGACAGGTGGTTGGGCTGAACTTAAATTAATTGAAGCTGAAGTCTTCCTATGCATTTACACCTATTATGAATGTGTGGATTACTGCATGGGAGAGGTTTGGGATATGAGAACAGTTGATTGTCATCCTGAGGGTGATTTTTAGGACTCAATTTATCCGGGGTTTCCACTATTTCTTCTTCAACACTATCGGGAAATCATGACCTATTGAAAATGTGTTCGGATACTGTGGGGTGTTTTTGTATTTCAGTGAATATTCCGGCACCTGGTCATCCAGGAAAGACTTGAGCTCATACACGGTGACTTTGTTATCAGCCGGGGCTCCATCAGCTTTCCCTTGTAATGCCTCAAGGATCACATAAGTGAACAGACCATGCCCCAATTCGGTGAATTCAGTTGCCGTCTGGTCGCTGCCGGCCGCCGCCAGGATGTGCACACCAGCACTGCGTGAAAGTTGTGCCAATGCCTTTTCTTCAGCAGCTCCACGGGCGGCAAGAACCGAAGTAGAACCACCGGAATGACAGGCATCAATCATGACTACTTGTTTAAGCGCTTTGATTTCTTTCAGGTATCCAACCATATCTCCCACAAACAGTGCATCCTCCTGCAAAGAAGCCTCCTCATACAAGCGAGTAGCATCAGTGGGAATAAAATAGAATTGCTCATTTACCAGGCTGCCGTGACCGGCATAGAAGAAGTAAAAGACATCTGTTGGCTTGACCTTCTCCGACAAATCCTTCAGTTGTGCAACAATATTTTCCCTGGTCGCCTCTTCATCCAGAACGGAAATAACCTCAACATTGCTAAACAGGTTTTCCCCGTGATGCTTTAGCAAACCAGAGATGCTTAATGCGTCATCCACTGCGTAGTTGAGGTTTAATCGTGGGTTTTTGTATTTGTTTATGCCAATTGTAAGAATGTAGCAGGTTGCTGTTGGCTCATCTGCAGGACGAACCAGGCGAGTACGTGAAATATCAGACTCAATTCGATTTGTATTAAAGGCTGTCGCATCAATGAAATTCACCCCGGGAACAAGGTCAATATAGTAGGACCGTGAAATTGGTTTGCCAGGTTTTGTAGTAGGAATCTCACGATCTTCAATAATCCGTTTACCATTCTGTAAGACTTTTACTTCACTAATCCCTCCTCCCTCATCTGTCACCTTCAGCACCACTGTACAGTTGGTGCTGAAGGTGACAGATGAGGGAGGAGGGAT
>JANQEC010000253.1 GCA_028278585.1 Cyclobacteriaceae bacterium
CGACTTCCTATACTCTCCCATTGTTTCTGGATGTCTTGTATTTCCTTGGTTTTCTTATTCCATTCAGAAATACTATCTGAGTCAAAAGAGGTGAATTCTTCAGCTGTTTTTGCCAGTTCCAGCTTCTTCACGTAGTTCTTCTCAAATTCTTCCTTGAGATTCTCAAAGTAGTCTTTTCGTCTGGCATACACCTGGTCAGAAGCGGCTTTAAATCTTTGCCATAAGGCTTCCTGATCTTCCCGCGGTACGGAACCCGCGTGTTTGTATTCCTCATGCAATTCATTCAACTGGATAATGGCAGATTTCAGATCTTCATGGTCAGCCAATGCCTCGGCACGTTCACATAATTCCTGTTTGACTTTTAGGTTTTTCTTCCTGTCCAGGTCCTTCAACTCAAAATAGATACTGCGCTGATCATAGAACCTGTCAAGAAGGGCATTGTAATTCGCCCACAGCGTTTTATTATGTGCGCCTGGGACAGGGCCTATTTTTTTCCATTCTGACTGGATCTCTTTTACGCTATTGAAGCTGGCATTTGACTCCTCACCATCAACCAGTTCTCTTAATTGTTCAAGCAGTTGTTGCTTTTTCTTTAAGTTTTCGTCTTTTTGATTTTCGAGATCTTTGTAAAATCGATTCCTTTTTGATCTTAATGTTGAGAAGAGGCCGTTAAAGTCCTTATCAATTTCATCCCCGTGATATTCAAAGGCATTTGGATCATTTCCATCAAGCTCAAATTTATTTAGCGCGCTGACTCTCTCTGCATCGTAGATCTCATCAAATCGAGGTTTCAAGGCTTTCAATACCCGGTCAACTCTTGGGATTCTATCTTCCTTGCTTACCTCCTTTAGTTTTTTTAGCAGATCTTCTTTTGTGGCATTCGAAAAATCAAGGTCCTCTTCCTCCAGGTCTGCGTGATCATCTTCTTTTGGGGACTCATCCTCTTCCGAATTCTCTTCTTTTACCGCTTCTTCCACTGAACCGATTCCGGCTTCACTTTTACTCTCCTTTGATTCCTCAACTTCAGCAGTTTCCAAAGGTTGTTCTTCAACTATTTCTTCTTTTTCCACCTCACTTTTTTCAACTTCGTCTTTTCCTGAATTGGTTACTTCCTCACCCGTTTTTACTTCAGTATCAGGGATTTCTTCAGGCGTAAGGTCTTGGTCTGTTTGATCGGCGAGTGGCTGGGGTGTCTTGGGTTGGGGTTCCTCACTTTCAGCCGTATTTTCCTCTCCCACAGGGGTCTCTTCTGTCGCTTTTGTACTTGATTCAGCCTCTTGCTGAACTTCTTCAGGGGTTTCTACCTTTTCGGGAGAAACGTCCTGAACTCTTTCTGCATTTTCCATTATAGGAACCAATTTCTAACTAGGACACAAAACTAACCAAATACCCTAATTCAATCTCGGATCTTTTGGGTAGTTGGATATGAGCTTATACTTTCCGCCCATGCTCTTTAGACACGCTTTCCATAGGTCTTGGTTGTCCCAGTCGAATATCATTTCGGAAGTAACGTTCTTAAAAACAATCCAGGATTTGACTTTCATCTCATCCATAAGCTGTCCCGGTGACCATCCTGAATAACCCATAAAAAAACGTATGTCGTCAGTGGAGAGTGATTTCGTATTCATCTGACTTAGCACTTCATCATAGTTTCCTCCCCAATAAACACTACGTACCAGTTCATTTGAATTGTCTATTAGGTTATCTGATCGATGAATAAAATGAAGGGTATCTTGCTGTACTGGACCACCAATGAGTAAATCCGCATCAAAATCACCAACATCGTCCATTACATCTGCCAGTTTCACATTTGCTGCTCTATTTAAAACAAATCCGATGCTTCCGTTTTCATCGTGTTCGCATATCAAAATGACCGTTCGTTCAAAATTTGGATCTGGTAAATACGGCTCTGAGATCAGCAAATCTCCTTTCGCTGGTTCAATTATTTTATCGGTAGAAAAGTAGTCCATTAGTGTAGTGCAGGTCGAATCGGTAAATTATTCAAAATTTTTCCTTCTTCCACCTTCATTTCTTCTAATCGATCGTATACGTGAGATTCTTCGAAGTAGTTCAGGGCCATCTTCACAAAGATTTCGCCATGTCTCGCCTCTGACGCCCACAGCCGATGGTAGAAATCTTTTAACTCGCCTTCCTCCAACGCTTCGTAAACAAGTTTAAATCTTTCTGCACCCCTGGTTTCAACCAATGAGGCAAGTAATAACCGGTCCATGAACCGTTCCTCCCGTCCGCTCCTGCAAATATCCAAAAGCTGTTTCATGTAAAGATCCTGGGATATTTCATGACTCAGCTGAATTCCACGTTGTTGCATAATTTCATACACATCCCGGAAATGCTCAAGTTCTTCAACAGATGTATCAATCAATTCCGGAATTATCTCAAGTCGATTTGGATACTTCGCAACAAAGCTTAGTGCCATGGCTGATGCTTTCCTCTCGCAATCCGCATGGTCTTGAAGAAAAGCATCGAAATCTGCCAGGACTGCCTCAGTCCATTCTTTTCGCGTTGGCACATTTAGCTTAATTCGAAACTGCATTGAGATTTACTTTGTTTTGATTTTTAGATTGGCCAAATCTAATCGAAATTGCAAGTTGAACAGCTAATGAGGTAACTAAATCATCGCTAGATATTTTAACCAATGAAATCAGACATTTTCACACTTAGAAATGAATATTCAAAATCGACATTGTCAGATTTCGAGCTATCAAAGGACCCTTTTATACAATTTACAACCTGGTTTGAAGAAGCATTGGTCTCTGAACAGATTGAACCTAATGCGATGATTGTTGGGACTGTTGATTCACACGGACAACCCACACAAAGGACCGTACTATTAAAGGGCTATGGTGAAGAAGGCTTTACATTTTATACGAATTATAAAAGTAGAAAAGGAATTCAATTGAAGGGAAATCCGAGAGTCAATCTTCTTTTTCCATGGTATCATCTTCAACGGCAGATCATCATTTCCGGAACCGTATCCAAGGTTTCCAGGCAAAATTCCGAACAATATTTTCATTCCAGACCCCGCGGAAGTCAGCTTAGTGCTTTTGTGTCAAATCAGAGCGGAGAAGTTTCCTCAAGAGAAGAACTTGAATCCAGGCTACAAAAAGCAGAAGAAGAACTTAAGAACAAAGAAGTTCCATTGCCCCGGGATTGGGGCGGATATATAGTGACTCCTTCTTCTTTTGAATTCTGGCAGGGAAGAGAAAATAGACTGCACGACCGATTTTTCTATGAGCTTGAAGGTAGTCACTGGAAGATTTCAAGACTTGCTCCATGAGTCAAAATCTATATTTGACACGATATGCCTGGAAAACGCCTTTATTCCCTAACTATCAACCAAAGCAAGACTTAGACATAATACTTGTCATTCCAGCTTTTAAGGAGTCCCAACTTTTGTCAGCCCTGGATTCAATCAACGACTGTATTGAACCAAACGGAAGTGTATTAATCCTTGTAGTGGTAAATGAAGCTGAGCAAGGGGAAAAGGAAGAAACAGAAATCAATAAAAAATGTATCGAACAGCTGGCGGGATATCAATCCAGGTATGAATTGCTTCTGGCATATCAAAAGCTTCCAACCAAAAAAGCTGGTGTGGGATTGGCCAGAAAAATTGGAATGGATGAGGCGGTAAGATTCTTCGATAAGGTACATAAGGACGGTATAATTGCATGCTATGATGCAGATTGTCTATGTGAACCAAACTACCTAAAGGAAATTCAATACCATTTTTCAGATCACCATGCAAGAGCAGGAATTGTCTTTTATGAGCATCGCCTGGATGGAGAATACAAGAAGGAGATCATTCAATACGAGACTTACCTCAGGTATTACATCGATGCACTTAGGTATTCCGGCTATCCTTATGCTCATCAAACGTTGGGTTCATGTATAATCGTTCGATCTTCCACTTATCAGGCTCAAGGGGGAATGAATACCAGGAAGGCAGGTGAAGATTTTTATTTTCTAAACAAAGTAATTCCTGTTGGTGGATTTGTTGAGATCAACTCTACCACGGTATATCCCTCTGATCGATTGTCTGATCGCGTTCCTTTTGGCACAGGAAAGGCAATTGGACAATTGGTGGAAGATGACCGCACCTATTCTGTTTATAATCCCAAATCGTTTGAAGATCTCAAAGTGTTCTTTTCACAAACGACAACTTTCTGGAATAATGAACGATTTGAATTGCCAGGATCGATTGAACAGTTCCTGGATGACAAAGTTAAGAGCGAAATTGATGGAATCAGAAAACAAACAACTTCATTTCCTTCCTTTCAAAAGCGCTTCTTTCACTGGTTTGATGCATTCAAGATTCTCAAGTACATTCATTTTGCCAGAGATCATTGGTACGAAAATGTACACTTGAAAGAGGCAATGCATTGGTTAGGCAACGAGCACAAGGGAATTGTTTCCGATGACGAGGAAACTCAGCTAAAAAATCTTCGATTTCACGATAGAAAAGGACTTACAATAAATCAAACAGATCCTTCACCCCTATAAAGTGTTTCACGTTAAAGCCTTCTGCGTGATCAACTCCTATGCGATGGCCAAACTCTCGGGATCGTGCTTCAATCATTTTCATAAATCCGCTTGAACTTATGTAGGTTTCTGGTTCATCACTGTTTGGGTCAAAAAATTGAGATGTATAGGCTTTAATCGCTTCGAGGCGTTCCGTTTCCACTTCGGAAACATCAACCAAAAGGTCTGGTTCTCTTGTAATACTCTGAATGGAAAAATAAAGTTTAGCAGGCCTGAACGCTTCTTGCTCCACGTTATCAAGCGTGGTCTTCACTTCAGGCAAACCTGCCAAAAAACATGCAGTCTCAACCAAAGCAGATGACCTGGGGTGATCGGGATGACGATCATAAATCGCATTAGTTATGACAATCTCAGGCCTGAATTGTCTTATCTTCTCAGCTATTTTCAGCTGATTTTCTTTCGAATTCTCAAAGAAACCATCAGGCAATCCCAGGTTTTCGCGGACAGAAAGCTTCAGGATTTTAGCGGCTTCTTCTGATTCTTTTGCTCGTATTTCAGGTGTTCCCCTGGTCCCTAGCTCACCTTTGGTCAGATCGATGATTCCTGTTTTATATCCCTTTTTCTGATGAACCAGAAGCGTTCCTCCAAAAGAAAGCTCAACATCATCAGGATGGGCAACAATACCCAGTATATCTAGTTTCATACGCCTAAATTGCTAAAAAGAGCTATTTGCCACGCAATTTTGATCATACTGTTGTTATTTTCAATATTGAGTTGAACATCAGGCTCATTCATGTATCAGTTGACAAGCAAATAAAACACCAGTTGACTAATTAAGGTTTTCTGTTTTGATTATTTCTATTCATACGAAACATTAATCTAATTGGATTGGCGCTCTAACTGGTTTGTCCATGGATAGTTGTTACTTTTATGTAGTTGTCTACTTTTTATTTTACGTAGATGCCTACCTTTATTGAATGCAAGAACTAATAACGATAAGAAAAGCCCATTCCGGCGATGAAAATCAGATCTGGAAAATTGCCAGCCAGGTAATTAAAAATGGAGATACATATGTATTCAATCCATCTTCATCCCAAGAAGTGATCATTGATTACTGGCTCTCAGAATCTCACCATACGTACGTGGCTATTCTGGAAAATCAAGTCTGTGGTACTTATCTTCTTAAAGACAATCAACCTGATCTTGGCTCACACATTGCCAATGGGTCCTATATGGTGCATCCCGATTTTCGAGGAAAAGGTATTGGAGAATTACTTGGCACACATTCCATCAATGAAGCCAGGGGGCTTGGCTATAGCGCCATTCAATTCAATATAGTTGTGAAAACCAATGAATCGGCCGTGAGGCTCTGGAAAAAACTGGGATTTGAAGTCATTGGAGAAATACCTGAGGCCTTTCAACACCAAAAACAGGGGTTAACCAATGCGTACATCATGTACCGTAAACTATAGGATCAGCTTGATCCAAAGGCCAGCAATTTATATTCGTCCATTATCCGAATTACCGCAGACCTCATAATACGCTCATTTTTATCACTGTCTTCACCAAAAACTCCTGAAGCATACCCCTGCCAAACGGTTTTCCGCTTTCTCCTATCCACAAATGAAATCAGGACGGTACCTTCCCTCATGATGTAACTTTCAATATTATAATATTCTTTATAGTACTTAGCGCCTCTTGCATAAGCTTCAGCAATACTTCCATCGGGCAACGTGTCTTTTTTGAAAACTATCTCTTTATCGGAGTAATTGGACCTAAGCCACGCCTGGAAATCTGGTTGATTGAATCCCTTGAAATTAAAATCATCATAGAAAACTGTATAAAAAACTATTAACCCAGATCTTCTACTTTCATGTGTATATCCCCACGCGGTAAGCGTATTTTTTACATATTTTTCAATGACATCTTTCTCATTAGTTGTACCTGGAAAACCCTCTATTTGAGCAAATACAAATGAATTGTATTTATTGAAATCTCCTTTATAACTATAGTCAGATTCAACTACATAATCATACGATGAACATCCTGATACGGCGAGGATAATGATAGCGGTATATAAAGCCTTCATACTAAATGGATTTAGAATTACCTCTTAACATAATCATTTATATGCATTGTTTTTAAAAAAAAGAAAAATATTTAGACACAAGTCATTCGTAAGACGGTTGCTTAACACATTTGTGTCAAAAGGATTCATATCGCCTCCTAATTAAAAAAGCAATTAAGTGATTGAAACATTCAATCAATTCTTCTTCTCAAAAATTCCAAAGATTATCTCACACGGTAGTAAATTACCCTAGCATCATACTTAAGAGAATTGTCACCACATACGAGTTTTAGTGAAAAAGACTTTGAATCAATTTTCAAAGAGTACTACCCCTTCCTATGCTCTTTTGCTAAAAAGTATTTGAATGATACTGATGCTTGTAAGGATATTGTTCACAATGTATTTCTAAACCTCTGGCAAAAACAAGATTCCATTAACCTGGATGAACCCATTAAGCCTTACTTATTTAAATCGGTTCATAATCGTTGTTTGAATTACCTGAGGGATCAAAAGAAGATAGTTAGGCACGACTTAGTAACCAACACCAATGATGTGCCTTCCTATGTAGAATCAAGGGATTATATGGAAGAATCCGAATTGGAACAGCGCATCATCGGGGCTCTAAAAGAGTTACCTGAAAAATGCAGAAAAATCTTCCATCTGAGCAGGTTTGAAGGGAAAAAATATGCAGAAATAGCCAAAATAGAAGGCATTACTATCAAATCGGTAGAGGCACAAATGTCAAAAGCTTTGAATTTGTTGCGAGAAAATCTCAAGGACTATTTGATCGTGTTATATTTTTTTATTCAATTAATTCGAGGGTTATGAGGCATTTATGTGTGACCATAATGAGACCATGAAAGACGACAGTAGTAATAGCGAGTTGATACACTTGACAGCACTGAAACTCACTGGTGAAGGTTCTCATGAGGAGCTTGCCAGGCTAGATGAGTTATTGGCTCAAAATGAATTAAACCAAGCGCTACATAATGAGCTGGTCAAGACCTGGGATGGCGTGGAAAAAATTGCGGGAATTACCCAGGTCGAAACAGACGAAGAATGGAGCCGACTTCAACGAGCGATTCATAATTCTTCTAAGCAAAGCTCCTCATTTCCATTTCTAAGAATAGCTGCTTCAATCGTCTTGCTTGTGGGAGTCGGACTTGTCGTGTACTTCTCAACAAGAGACAATAGAACAACTATTGTGGCTCAACAGATTCAAACAGAAGTTCTCAAGGATGGATCTTCCGTTACTTTAAATACTGCTTCGGAGCTGAAGTATTCTCCATCTTTTGGTGATGAAACACGGGAGGTAATCCTTGAGGGAGAAGCGTTTTTTGAGGTTGAACGTGATAAGGAAAAACCGTTCATCATACACACACCTTCTCTTGATATAAAGGTACTTGGCACTTCTTTCAATGTTCAGGCATTGGCAAGCAAACCCACCGCAGAGGTAGTTGTTGTAACAGGTACTGTTGAAATCAGCTACGATGGAAAATCCATTCAACTCGAAGTTGGAGAAAAAGGAATTCTAAATAAACGATCAGGCCAGCTATTCAAGACATTCAATAATGATGTGAATTTTATGTCATGGAGAACAAAAAAATTCACCTTCAATGACGTGCCACTGGAAAATGTCATCGAGCTTCTAAATAATGCATATCAGAGCAATTTGTACATAGGAGGAACCACAATTCAGAAATGTCCGGTCACTGTTTCTTTTGAAAATCAATCATTAGCCTCCATTTTAGAGGTTTTAAAAGTCACCTTGGATCTTACTATTCAGGACACAGCTCAGGGAACTGAAATCAGTGGAAGAGGTTGCTGATAAGCTATGTACATTATCCGTCCGGCACTTGTATTCCTTTTAATCCTATGGGCAACAGGAGCCCTTGGGCAGGAAGATGTATTTAACAGAAAACTAACACTGGATTTCAAAAAAACTGCACTTTCAGAAGTTCTTGAGCAAATAGCTGACCAGGCGGATATTTCATTTTCTTACAGCACGCGAAACATTCCTATCAATGAAAAAGTAACATTACAAATCGTAGATAAGACTTTAAGAGAGACACTTGATGAGGTGTTTCTGGGAATGAAAATCGAATATATATGGACTGAGAATAAAATGATTCTCAGAAAAGCCAGGAAGGCTTCTGATGAAAACAGATCATTCACAATAAGTGGCTATCTGCGAGATAAAACCGACGGTGAATCATTAATTGGTGCGACAGTGCTTGTAGAGGAACTTGAAGCTGGGACAATCACTAATCCATATGGTTTTTATTCGCTATCACTTCCAGAGGGCAGATATACCCTGAAATACTCTTACATAGGATATGGAGAAGTTGTGGAAAATATTGGTCTGAATACAGACATCAATTTGAACTTAAACCTGGAAACAAAGACCTCCTTTCTGCAAGAAATTGTAGTAACTCCGAGTGATTCGGCTCAGATCGTGGAAAACATTCACTCAAATGTCACTTTGCTCGATAACAATACCATTTTACAAAAACCGTCTGCTTTAGGCGAGCCAGACGTAATCAAATCGCTTGATGTTTTGCCTGGTATCCAGCTATTTAGAGATGGATCTACTTTTTTCAACGTGCGTGGTGGGGGACGTGATCAGAATCAAATGCTTGTGGATGAAGCACCCATTTATAACCCAGCACATCTTTTGGGTCTATTCAGCTCCTTCATGCCTGAGGCTATCAAGGATATCAAACTATATAAGGGAAATGCTACGGCAGATTTTGGAGGACGTATCTCATCAGTGATGGACATACGAACCAGAGATGGAAATTTTAAGAAATTAGGAATGACAGGAAGATTGGGATTGATATCTACCCGGTTTTCAATTGAAGGACCGCTCAAAAAAGATGCTAGCTCCTTCTTTTTATCAGGCCGGAGGTCTCACATTAAAAGCTTGTTGAGCAGTGAAGACCTGGATGAGTTTGTTTTTTCTGACATGACGGGTAAAATCAATCTCAGGCTCAATCATAATAACCGATTGTTTCTTTCCATATTCTCAAGCAATGATGAATACCTTCAAGATGAGGGGTTGACCTGGCAAAACATTGCAGGTACTATCAGATGGAATCACGTGTTTAATGATCGGCTCTTCTCAAACACAACCTTCTATTCAAGCAAGTACGAATACAAAATGATTGCAAGTCCAGAAATTATTTGGGCCAATAATATCGTAAATGCCAGTTTGAAAACGGATTTCACATTATACAGAAATCCTTCAAGTACTTTGAAATTTGGGTTCAAATTAAGTGGTCACAACTTCAATCCAGGAAACCTGGAAGGAGCACCGGAAAATGGGGCCGTGTTCGTCCCTAAGAGAAATGCCAGCGAGTTTTCTCTTTATTACAGCAACGAAAAACAGTTTTCTGAAAAATGGTTGCTTACCTACGGCTTTCGGTTAAGCTCCTGGACGAATTTTGGGAGAACGATTGAGTATGAAATCAATGACGAGTACCAGGTCACTGATACCACAACCTATGAAACAAGAGATCCTTACAATGACTACTCAAATCTCGAACCGCGGATCAAGCTGACACATATTCTGAATGATCGAAATTTTCTGAATTTCAATTACACACGTTCAGCTCAATATCTTAACCTGATAAGTAATTCAATAAGTCCCTTTAACAACCTGGAAGTATGGCTCCCTGCAAGCATCAATATCAGACCACAACTTGCAGACCAGGTATCCCTCGGCTGGATACATGATCGTGAGCAATGGCAACTGTCAATCGAAGGATATTATAAATCCATGCAAAACCAATTGGATTATGCGAACCAGGCACAGCTCCTGCTAAATCCGCAATTCGAGGCAGAACTTCGTTCGGGAAAAGGCACCGCCTATGGTTTTGAGGGTATGCTCACTAAGAAAACAGGAAAACTTACAGGAAGTATTTCGTATGCGCATTCAAGATCCATCAGGAAAATAAAGGGCATAAACAATGATCGCTCCTACCCTGCGGTATCTGATCGGCCAAGTCAGCTGGCAGTGAATGCCATCCTGAAGAAATCATCCCGAACCAACTTTTCAGGTACGTTGCTAATAAGTTCCGGAGCTCCTATCACAACACCTACTTCATTTTACCAATTCTCCGGGCGAACCGTGCCTATTTATGCAGAGAAGAATAATAACAGGCTACCCACTTACCATCGCCTGGACCTCGGTTGGCAACATCGGTTAAATAAAGTAGAACGAAAATTCAATCACTACCTAACCGTTTCGATATTCAATTTCTATGGCCAAAAGAACTCTATACTTAGGAGTTTTAACAAGATCGTGCTTGAGAATGGAGACTTTAGGGTCCCGACTTCCATAAATAATGCGGAACGCCTAACTCCAACTCATCGGTTCGTGTATCAGGCAGTACCATCCATTTCTTACTCCTTCAAATTATGAAACATTTTCACAGATATATCAGCATACTAGTATTCATGGCTTTCGGTTGTGAAGAAGCGTCAGATCAGGGGTTGGAAATAATTGACCAGCCTCTTCTTGTCGTAGAAGGAAGGCTAACCAACGAGCGCATTCCGCAAGAAATCAAACTTAGTCAGACGTTCAGTGATCTTAATCAAGAATCTCCTCCTGTAACAGATGCTTTTGTTTTAATCAATGTCAACAATTCTAATTTCATTCTGCAACACGATGACAGCCGGCCAGGCACCTATCTGACTGACACGTTGCAGGCATTGTTTGATGAATTATACACACTCTATATAGTGCATGATGGAAATGAGTACTTTGCGCTTGCAACTTCTGCTATTGGAACTCCTTTGCCTCCTTTAGCTATCCAGGAGAGCGACAGTGGAATGTTCGAATACATTCATACCGAGACCATTCCATCAATGACAGAAGTACGAGTTACCTGGAATGAAGCCAATTCTTCAGGTGGTCAGGCAGAAGTCCTGAAGGAGGCCTTTTACTATACGCTGGATGTAGTGGATATCACAAAGACCTTTGCTCCAGAAAAAGAACCTCTTGTTTTTCCAAGAGGAGCTACTATCCATAGAAAGAAATATTCACTGACAGAGCATCATCAAAATTTCCTGAGATCTTTTCTAGCTGAGGTGGACTGGAGAGGTGGTGGATTTGATGTTGCAGCAGGAAATGTGCTCACAAATCTATCGGAAGGTGCCATTGGCTATTTTTCTGTATCTATGGTTATTTCTGATTCAAGATTAGTACAATAAATAATAATTTAATTATCTTATAATCAGCATGTTATGTTCAAATTCTAGTTTTTTGCAAAATTTTTCAAGGGTAGGTCAATACTTGTGTGTGATAGAGTCGAATTAAGAAGTTGAATAATGAACAAAATGAAAAATATTATGAAAAAGATAAATTTCTTAACACTGCTTTTATTGGTGACACTGCTTTTGTTTTCAGTGTCATGCGATGACTCTATCGACACTCCGGCTCCCGGTGCAAGCATCCTTCCGGAACGTTTCTCGATAGATATACCAGAATCCATTGCCAATCCTGATGCTGCAAGTGGACGAATTGCGGGAAGAACTGCTGAGGACCTCAACGGAAACGAAATTTATGAGCTCTTGTCACTGTTCATAGCAATTGGTGAAGGGTCAGGTAATCTTGCTGAGGCTATCATAGGCGGCATTTCAGTCCATGTTGATCAGGCATTTTTTCTTTCCTATCAAAGTGATGATGACGGAAGGACTAAGAACCTGACAGTAGTGGAAGGTGCTACATATGAGGGTGTTGATTATGAATTCTCATTGACCATTACAGATGCAGAATCAGAAAGCAATGTTGATGGTGGTAAAGCAATGCAGGTCTTCTGGGACAAAACCCTGGTAAAAGGTGTTGCGATCATCAAGCCTTTCAATGTGGACCGCATCAAAGATGTAGATGCCGGAGATGCTATTTACAGAATTGAATATACAGAGGACAGTGAAAACTATGATGCTGAGATGACGGTTACTATAGACAATCTCCCACTCGCAAATCCTCTTGAAGATCCTTACTCAATAAGCACTTTAAAAATGTTTGTTGGAAGGGATGGGGAAGTTGTAGATGTGTATGGAAACTCGCATCATCCGAATGCGGCATTCTTCACAGAAACAAAAGGGTTCGATTGGGCGTTTGTTGCCTCAGGAATTCACAACGGAAACATTGGCGTTGCTGAAGTTGGTCTTCCTCCCGGAAATCTGGATTCTGATGATCGATCTGTTCTTTTGATTGAGCACTCACTTAAAAATGTATTCACTGACCAGATACTGAACGCATTTCCAAACATTGAGCAAAGCCTTATTGATCAGTATTTACACAATACGGAAGCTCCTGGTTACTTCAATGAAGATGGGTTTATCCAGGGAGGTACTTCCCCAAACACGATATTTGATCCACTTGTGGATCGTATTCAGGATTTGGCGCCTTTCAATCCTGCTGATATCGCGGCGCTTGAAATAGTCTTTGAATAATCCTTTTTATAGCTGGTTGTTTAGAAAGGCCTTGTAGTTAACCAACTGCAAGGCCTTCATTTTTTTACATAAAAAAAACCGGGTCAAAACCCGGTTTCAAATTTCAAGTGTGTATAAGATCATGCCTCTGCTTCTGCCAATTCTACCTCTTTCTCGGCAATGAACTTTTCCGCATCCAAAGCACCCATACATCCACTACCAGCTGCAGTCACTGCTTGTCTATATATTTTATCTTGTGCATCTCCTGTTGCGAAAACTCCAGGGATGTTGGTTTTGGAGGTACCAGGGATCGTCTTTATATACCCGGTATCATCCATATCTAACCAATCTTTGAAAATGTCCGTGTTAGGCTTATGCCCGATGGCAACAAAGAATCCTTGTGCAGGAATTTCTCTCTTTTCTCCGGTCTGATTGTTCACAACTCTTACCCCGCTTACTTCCTCATCCCCAAGGACTTCATCCGTTTCTGTGTTCCATAAGATCTCAATGTTTGGAGCGTTGAAAACGCGCTGTTGCATAATCTTGGAAGCTCTCATTTCATCTCTTCTGACAAGCATGTAAACTTTGTTCACGATCTTGGACAAATAGCTGGCTTCTTCTGCCGCAGTATCCCCTGCTCCTACTAAAACAACATCTTGTCCTTTGAAGAAGAATCCATCACACACTGCACAAGCCGAAACTCCTTTTCCATTCAACCGATCTTCGCTTTCAAGTCCAAGCCATTTGGCTGACGCACCCGTTGAAATTATGACGGCTTCTGCTTCGATTTCAGTTTTCTCGTCAACGGTGACTTTATGTGGCCATCCTGAAAAATCAACTGAAGTGACCATTCCGCTTCGAACTTCTGTTCCAAACCTTTCAGCCTGCTTCTGAAAATCAATCATCATCTGTGGTCCTATCACACCATCCGGATAGCCAGGGTAATTTTCTACATCGTTGGTGATGGTCAATTGTCCACCCGGTTGTCCGCCCTGATAAAGCACAGGAGTAAAGCCAGCCCGGGCTGCATATACGGCAGCTGTGAATCCCGCTGGTCCAGACCCTATAATTAAAACTTTTACTTTCTCTATTGACATTTCTATGTTATTCTAATTCAAATAAAAATTGATGTCCGATATGAACACCAATTTAAATGTTTTTGTGCCCAAAAAAGGCTACATATTTTCTAATTGTCTTAGGCCTTACTCTTCCGTCTTCTCAACTGGCTTCTCTTCCTTCTGAGGCCTTGGTAAAAGAACTTTTCGTGAAAGCTTAAACTTACCAGTACGCTTGTCAATGTCGATCAATTTCACCTTGATCTCTTCTCCTTCTTCCATCACATCTGCAACGTTCTCGACACGTTCCCACTTGATCTCTGAGATGTGCAGAAGACCATCCTTTCCTGGTAAAAATTCAACAAATGCCCCAAATGGCATAATGCTCTTCACTTTACCATCATATACCTCGCCTACCTCTGGCTGTGTCACTATGGCCTTGATCCTCTTCATCGCTTCGTCCAGAGCAGCACCATCGCTGGCAAAAACGCTCACTTTTCCACCCTGATCATCTTCCTCAATATTGATTGTGGCACCAGATTCTTTTTGAATTTCCTGGATAATCTTTCCTCCAGGCCCAATTACAGCGCCAATTAATTCCCGGTCAATTCTTAGCATCACCATTCGTGGTGTATGTGGCTTGAGTTCAGCTCTTGGTTCAGAGATTGTCTTAGCCATTTCGCCCAGGATATGTAATCTCCCTTGTTTCGCTTGCTCTAGTGCTTCAGCTAAAACATCATAGGAAAGGCCATCGACTTTTATGTCCATTTGACAAGCTGTAATCCCATCAGTAGTACCTGTTACTTTGAAATCCATATCACCCAGGTGATCTTCGTCTCCCAAAATGTCCGATAAAATGGCATATTTTCCAGAATCAGCATCTGAAATCATTCCCATTGCTATTCCTGAAACTGGTTTCTTCAACTTGATACCTGCATCCATTAGTGCCATTGTTCCTGCACATACGGTCGCCATGGAAGAAGAACCATTGGATTCTAAAATATCAGATACTACACGGATAGTATAAGGATTTCCTTCGTCCTCTGAAGGTATCATTGGTTTC
>JANQEC010000282.1 GCA_028278585.1 Cyclobacteriaceae bacterium
GTTGTGGCACTACACCAGAACATATTGAGGCAATTGCTGAGTTAACCAAACTGTATCAGCCAAGGGAGGAGGTTGTCGCTTGAAGCCACTAATTCTATCTGGCTTAGAGCCACTTGTCATTACTCCCGAATCCAACTTTGTGAATGTTGGAGAACGTACGAATGTTACCGGATCAAGAAAATTTTCTCGATTAATTCAGGAAGACAAGTTCGATGAGGCACTTGATATCGCTCTTGATCAGGTTAGGGGAGGTGCTCAAATTCTGGATGTCAACATGGATGAAGGCATGCTGGATGGTAAAGCAGCTATGGTGAAATTTCTGAACCTAATTGCGTCTGAACCGGAAATTGCCAGAATCCCCATCATGATCGATTCATCCAAGTGGGAGATCATTGAAGCTGGTTTACAATGCATTCAGGGGAAAGGAGTTGTGAATTCAATTAGCTTAAAAGAAGGTGAAGAAATTTTTAGAAATCAGGCGGAAAAGATAAAAAGGTATGGTGCAGCGGTTGTTGTAATGGCATTTGATGAAAAAGGCCAAGCCGATACGTACGATCGTAGGGTAGAAATTTGTGAAAGGAGCTATAACATACTCGTTAATGAAGTCAACTTCCCACCGCAGGATATAATTTTTGATCCAAACATTTTCCCCGTTGCGACTGGAATAGAAGAGCACAATAACAACGCCCTTGACTTTTTTAATGCGACCAAATGGATAAAGGAAAACCTTCCTGGAGCAAAAGTGAGTGGTGGAGTAAGCAATGTTTCATTTTCTTTTCGTGGAAACAATGTGGTGCGTGAAGCCATGCATTCAGCTTTTTTATACCATGGAATCAAGTCAGGCATGGACATGGGAATTGTTAACGCTGGAATGATCGAAGTATACGATGAAATACCAAAGGATCTTTTAGAGCATGTTGAAGATGTATTGCTAAATAAAAAAAATGATGCAACAGATAAGCTTCTTGCTTTTGCCGAAAATGTAAAAGGCAAAGGCATTGAAAAGAAAGAAGATTTGACGTGGCGGGAAACCGAGGTAGAAGAACGACTATCCCACGCTTTGGTCAAGGGTATTGTTGATTTCATAGTGGAAGATACAGAGGAAGCCAGGGTGAAGTACTCTAGTCCCTTGAAAGTCATTGAAGGACCTTTGATGGATGGGATGAATGTTGTCGGAGACCTGTTTGGTAGCGGGAAAATGTTTCTTCCACAAGTAGTTAAAAGTGCCCGTGTGATGAAAAAGTCTGTGGCCTATTTGACCCCTTTTCTCGAGAAGGAAAAAGCTTCCGGAAGTTCCAAGGGAAAAATTCTTTTAGCCACAGTGAAAGGGGATGTTCATGACATTGGTAAAAACATCGTGGGTGTGGTAATGGCTTGCAATAATTTTGATATTGAGGACCTTGGTGTCATGGTTCCTGCTGAAAAAATCCTTGACAGAGCTGAAGAAATAAATGCAGACATAATAGGGCTAAGTGGATTAATAACACCTTCACTTGATGAGATGGTGAATGTGGCAGAAGAGATGTCACGAAGAAATATGAAAACGCCACTTTTGATAGGTGGCGCAACCACGTCGCGAATTCATACAGCCGTTAAGATTGCTCCTAAATACGATCATACAGTTATTCATGTGTTGGATGCTTCAAAAAGTGTAGGCGTTTCTACAAACCTATTGAGTGATAAATCCGCAGAGTTTAGCAAATTGATCAAATCTGAGTACAGTGATCTGGCTGAGTCTCACAAAGCCAGGACTGGTTCAAAAGACTACATTCCCTATCCACAGGCCAAGAAGAATAAGGTTGCCATTGATTGGTCAGTATTCGAAGCTGATGTTCCTCTAAAATTGGGGATTACTCGGTTTCAAGAGTACGACCTCAATGAAATACGGGATCACATAGACTGGACTCCTTTCTTTTCTACCTGGATGCTGAAGGGTAAATACCCTTCGATACTGGAAAATGAAACGATAGGAACAGAGGCCAGGAAATTGTTCGATGATGCACAACTGATGCTTGATGATATTATTGATAAAAAGCAATTGAAAGCCAATGCGGTTGTTGGCTTATTTCCTGCTAATTCTGAAGGCGATGATGTTACAGTCTGGAAAACCGAAGAAAAAAGAGAGAAACTCACCAGGTTCCATTTTTTGCGTCAACAAGGGAAGAAGGCGGAGGGTATTTCAAATAATTCATTAGCTGATTTTCTTGCACCAGTTGAGACAGGAACTGATTACTTCGGTGGTTTTGCAGTAACTGCCGGAATTGGTATTGAGGCTCTCATCGAAAAACATAAGAAAGAGCATGATGACTACAAAGAAATCATGGTCAAGGCACTGGCGGATCGCCTGGCAGAAGCTTTTGCCGAATTGATGCACAAGAAAGTGCGTACGGGTATATGGGGTTATTCATCGGATGAAAACCTGACCAATGATGAATTAATTAAAGAAAAATATCAAGGCATAAGACCAGCTCCAGGCTATCCTGCGTGTCCTGATCATACAGAGAAAAGATTATTGTTCGACCTTCTTGAAGTCGAAAAGAATACAGGAATTGAGCTCACCGAATCATATGCGATGTATCCAGCTTCATCTGTTAGTGGGTTTTATTTTTCTCATCCTGGTGCTAAATATTTTGGACTAGGGAAGATTGGAAAAGACCAGGTAGAAGATTATGCAAAACGCAAACAAATGAGTGTTGAGGAAGTTGAGAAGTGGCTCGCTCCTAATTTAAATTATTAAAGTTGAGAAGTGTAAAAGTGTTAGGTGTGAAAGTAGAAAGTGATAATGTTTTGTGATGGGAAAAATTGAAAGTTTTGAGGAGTTAGAATTTACGGCCAAGGACCAATTGAAGAGAGCAGCACTCTCATCAATGAACAATATTGCTGAAGGTTTCGGACGATTTTCAACTAAGGAAAGTATACGGTTCTTGAATATTTCTACAGCCTCCCTTGATGAAGTTCACAGCATGTTACTGCTTTATTCTGAACTGGGCTATGTAAAACTTGATCAGAAAAATGAAACTCTAGAAATACTTAAAAAAGCTAAGCACCAAACACTTGGATTTATCAAATAC
Organism: Cyclobacteriaceae bacterium; assembly: GCA_028278585.1. Taxonomy (GTDB): domain Bacteria; phylum Bacteroidota; class Bacteroidia; order Cytophagales; family Cyclobacteriaceae; genus Ekhidna. The sequence goes on from JANQEC010000282.1 coordinate 3,072, forward strand.
CTAAACACCAAACTTTAGCACATTACAACCTAATAACATTTGAACCTGCACAAATGAAAATAACCGAACATATTGAAAAAGCGAATGATACGCTGTTCTCGTTGGAAATAATACCTCCCAAAAAAGGAGACAGTATAAAAAACCTTTTCAACCAGATAGATCCGTTAATGGAATTCAAACCACCCTTCATTGATGTAACCTATCATAGAGAGGAGTATGTGTACAAGGAGCATGAAAATGGTCTGCTGGAAAAAAGGAGCATAAAAAAACGTCCGGGAACAGTAGGTATATGTGCCGCTATCCAGAACCATTATGAGGTGGATGCTGTGCCGCATATCATTTGTGGCGGATTTTCGAAGGAAGAAACCGAGAATGCGTTAATTGATCTAAACTTCCTTGGGATTGACAATGTGCTCGCACTTCGAGGCGATAGTATCAAATCTGAACAACATTTTGAGCCAGAGCCAGATGGAAATGCTTATGCGTCTGATTTGGTTGAGCAGATTTCAAACATGAATAGGGGGGAATACATCGATGAAGAACTTCAAAATGCCATCCCTTCAGATTTTTGTATCGGAGTAGCAGGATATCCGGAAAAACACTTCGAGGCTCCAAACATGGATTTCGATCTTGGCTGGCTTAAGAAAAAAGTGGACCTCGGTGCAGAGTATATTGTGACCCAGATGTTTTATGACAATTCCGTTTATTTCAAATTTGTTGATGACTGCCGGGCAATAGGAATTGATGTGCCTATCATTCCAGGATTAAAACCCATTTCGATTAAAAGACACCTTACAGTACTTCCCAAAGTTTTCAAGATTGATGTTCCGAAGGAACTTGAACGTGAAGTGGTAAAATGTGCAGACAATGTAGCTGTGAAGGAACTTGGGATTGAATGGGGGATCCAACAGTGCAAAGAACTCATAGAAAAAGGAGTGCCAGTACTTCATTTCTATAGCATGGGTAAGTCAGATGCCATACAAAGAATAGCTAAGGAGTTTTTTTAGCTTTGCGGACATGAAGATCATTGAGTGTCCAAGAGACGCTATGCAGGGGATGAGCGATTGGATCCCAACGGAGAAAAAAATCCAATACATCAATCGGCTTTTAAAAGTAGGATTTGATACCATAGATTTCGGAAGTTTTGTTTCTCCCAAGGCCATTCCTCAGATGAAAGATACCGCAGAGGTGTTGCAAGGACTTGATCTGACAGATACTCAATCCAAACTGTTGGCAATCGTAGCAAATGTTCGTGGAGCTCGGGAAGCAGGTAATTTTGATGAGATTGAATACTTAGGATATCCGCTTTCATTGTCTGAGACATTTCAACAGCGGAATACCAATCGTTCCATAGATGATGCTTTTGATGACTTGGCTGAGATGCAGGAGATATGTGAGGATCACGATAAAACGTTGGTTGTGTACTTATCGATGGGATTTGGAAATCCATACGGAGATCCATACGAGCTTGATTTTGTGGGAAATTTTGTAGATCGATTGAATAGCATGGAAGTTACTATTGTTTCATTGGCAGATACCATAGGTGTTTCAAATCCACAAAACATTACTTTATTATTTCAAAACCTTATACCGAAATTTCCTCACATAGAATTTGGGGCACACCTGCATACTACTCCTGAAACAACGAGCGAAAAACTTGAGGCAGTATACCAGTCGGGATGTCGCCGAATCGATGGAGCAATTAAAGGATTTGGAGGTTGCCCCATGGCCAAAGATGAGCTTGTGGGTAACATGGCAACCGAAAAAATGATCAAATTCTTTGATGAAAAGAACATTAAAACCGGATTGAAACCCCTGGAGTTTAAAAGAGCTGTTGAATACTCAGTCGAAGTTTTTAACTAGCACTATTCATCCTTCAACACTACTACTGGGTTTATCTTGGCTGCTGCCATTGATCTGGAACCCATGGTAAACATGGAAATCAACGCGGTGGCCAGGAAAGCTCCCAGGAGAATTTCCCACCCAATTGTTATATGATATTCAAAGCCCTCAAGCCATGAATTCATTAACCAGAAAGAGGCAGAGGCTGAAACCACAAATGCAATAGATAATAGCAAGATCACTTCCTTGGCAAAAAGCACCAATATCTGTGGAATATTGGCTCCAACTACTTTTCGTATCCCAATTTCTTTTCGCTTTGCGTTAGCCATATAATCTGTCAAACCATACAGACCTAAAATGCTTATGATGAGCGCTATTCCGACAAAGAAACTGATTGATTTCGCCATCGTTTCTTCAAAGCGATACCTTCTGGCAATTTGATCCTCCAGGAATCCATACTCTATCAATAACTCAGGATATATTCCATCCCATGCAGCTTCTACATTTTCGAGTATTGTAGAGGTATTTTCTACATTGTCAGAAAGCTTCATTGCAATTTCGTAGAATCCACTTGGTCGATAAAACATGAAGACAGGCATAAGTTCCGACTGAAGTGACCGGGCATTAAAATCTTTGACAACACCTACAATTTTGCTTTTCAACCCCCAATCAGCTTCGATGGTCTTGCCAATGGCCTCACTTGGTGTTCCAAGATTGAATTTTGAAAGTGCAATCTCAGTTACTAGAATATTTTCTCGTGGGTCAGAGCTGGTTAGGTTTCTGCCACTCAAAAGTTCAATCTCAAATAAATCAAGATAGTTTTCGTCAACGCTTTTGTCGTTCACAGTAAACATCTCATCTTTTCCGATCGCTGGATTAAAATACTTGCTGGTATTATTGGTGCCCGCCATTGGACTACCCAGATGTAAAGACACTTTTTCGATTTCAGGATAATTTTCCAGTTGGTTTTTTAACCTAATCTGTTTCTCAAAATCTGGTTCTGGGAATTTTAAATTAATAATATCACTCGACCGAAACCCCATGTCATAGTTTTTCATGTAATCGGTTTGTGAGAAAATGACCATGGCTCCTATGATCAGGGAAATAGAAACACCAAACTGCAATCCAACCAGGATTTTGCGAAGCGGGAAACGACTCTGCTTATCAATGTTTGAGATTTTAATTTTTATAGCAGTAAGAGCTGAAAATCTTGAAAGTATCAATGCAGGGTAGAGACCAGATAAAAAAGTCATTGAACTTAAAACAACGATTGAAAAAATAGCCCAATCGACAAGTGAAACGTTTCCAATGCCGATTTCAAGACCGAGTGTACTGTTGAATAAAAAAAGTATTTGTTCACCTAGAATAAAACCTAAACCCAGGGAAATCAGGACAATCATGAATGTTTCAAGAATGAATTGGGTAATTAACTCAGATTTTCTTCCCCCCATTACTTTTCTGATCCCAACTTCTCTTGCTCTTTTGACAGATCGAGCGGTTGTCAGGTTGATAAAATTAATACTGCCAATCAAAGCAAGAAATATTGCCAACGTATATGAAATCAGTTTGTACTTTGGCTCAAAGCTTACCCCGCTGTAGTTTCCAACAGGCTCCGTATGAATCTTTGAAAATGGCTGAAGTTCGAGGTTATATCCCTCCACTCTGTTAAATTTTTCAAATGCATTCTGAATACTAGCATTGGCCTGTTGGGCATTCGTTTCATTGGTGAGCTTCAGAATACACTGCGTTCCGCCATTAAGCCTGCCCCAGATCTTACCTTCTCCAAAATATGGATTGACTCCTTCTTGCTTATCATAAAATGCAATCACGTCAAAAGGGAAATCGGTGTTTTTCGGCAAATCTTCATAAATGCCATTGATGGTTAGCGTATGCTTGTTCGCGAGGCTTACCGTTTTGCCAAGAACAGATTGAAAGCTCAAATTAGAACCAAAAAACTTACGTGCGGTAGATGCAGAAATAAACACGCTGTTTGGATCGGGATCAACACCCCCGACTAACCAGTTGAATGTCAGTATTTTGAAAGCATCTGGTTGCACAAAGCCAATACGATCTTGTTTTATTTTCTTTAGTAAATCATCCGCTTGTGGAATATTGATTTGATCTGACAACATAAATATGTTGCTAATGGCCTCTACGCCAGACAATTCCTCTCTAATCCCGTTTGCCAATGGATGGGGAACAGTTGGTGTTTTTCCTTCATTATCTCCGACCTTGTAATTTCCTATGATCCGATAGATAGATGTATAATTTTCCTGGTGTGTATCGAAGCTGCTTTGAAATTTGATAATGGTGTAGAGGGCTATTACACATGAGATACCTAGTGATAAACCCAGCACACTCAGGAGAAGGTATGCTTTGCTTCTGAAAAGGGTGCGGTAGGAAGTAATAAGAAAATTTCGTAACATGGTTAATTGGTTTTCTTAAAGTACAGGTAAAGTGGTAAAAAGTTGCATTTTTTATTGAGAAATGAATTCCTGGATGCAGATCATTTTACCACTTGATACTTTTTGCCTGGCAAACTCTTTATCAGATTCTTAAATTCTAACACAAGGAGAACAGAAGCAACCTGGTTAATTGGGATCTGAGACCGTAATGCAATCACATCAATCTCCAGTGAGCCATTTTGTAAAAGCAGCGAGTAGATCTCTTCTTCTTGAGCTGTGAGTATCGGAGCATCTACGGGACACTTCTCTACTTCATTTAGTTTCCAGTCAAGATGATAGATCAGATCCTCAACTCCAGTGTAAATGAGTGCTTTTTGAGTGGCAATTAACTTATTAGCACCTTCTGAAAAGGTATTCCCTACGTCGCCTGGGACAGCGAAAACTTGTCGGTTGTATGAATCTGCTAAGCTAGCTGTAATTAACGCACCCCCTCTTTCCGCTGCTTCTACCACAATGGTAGCATCTGATAACCCCGCAATAATTCTGTTTCTTACCGGAAAAAGATGGGGATCTGGTTTTGTTCCTAATTTGCTTTCAGAAATTAACCCGCCCATGGTTATTATTTCCTCTGCGTATTTTTTATGGGAAGATGGATAAATGTAATCCAGTCCTCCTGCGATAACAGCGAAGGTGGGAAGTTCATTTTTTAGGGCGGCTTTGTGGGCACAGATATCTATTCCATAGGCCAGACCACTGATGATGGTAACTCCCATCAATGCTAATTCTGAAACAATACGCTCGGTTATTGCTTTCCCGTAGTTGGTTGCTTTTCGAGCTCCGACAATCGAGATTGCTCTTGAGGGATTGAGTTCTCCTTTACCCTTTAGGTATAAAATGTTAGGAGAATCATGGATCTGTTTTAGTTTCTTTGGGAACTTCGGGTTTGTGAAGTGAATTATTTCTATTTCTTTTTCTTCGCATGACTTAATGATACTTTCAGCTTCGATTAGGGTGGTAGAGGATTTTACAGCCTCAGCCATTTTATGTCCAATTCCAGGGATTTTTAGTAACCGGTTTTTGGGAGTTCTAACCACCTCTGAGGCAGACCCGCAATAACTAATCAATTGCTTTGCAGCTTTTTGACCAATACCAGGAATCAACTCCAATGAGAGTTGATGGACCAATTCTTCCGTCATACTATTTCTAAGAAATCTCTTTTCTAAGATCTGTTAGAAAGGCTCTGATTTTTTTTAGTGATTCGATCATCTCCATTTTTCCGGTTGCCGTGTCTACACCGTTAGATATGAAATCTCTGGCTCCTTGTAAGGTGTATCCTTTTTCCTTGACAAGGTGATAGATGAGTTTTACATTTTGGAGATCTTCTTTGGTGAACTGCCTGTTACCTTTTCGATTCTTTTTTGGCTTTATGTTATCGAATTCACCTTCCCAGAAACGAATTAGAGAAGTTGCTACACCAAGTTCATCGGCTACTTCTCCGATGGTGTAATATTTTTTCTCAATCTCTTTTTCCTTGTAGGGCACGTTAGGTGGTTAGGATTCAGTTTTCAAAGTAAGTAATTCTTCCCAAATCATCAATAGTTACCGGATTATTTGGGAAGTCTTCCAAAGATAATCTTTGAATTGTTTTTATTGCAGAAAGTTTCAAATCATTTCGTGGGCCCAATGAATAACTTTGTCGAAAGGCATGAATCTGTCCTTCTAAAAAATCTCCATCCACCGTCGTTTTAATTTCTAACAAGGGTGCTTCTCCAGCAGGTCCTCGTAAATTGAAACGTCCATAAGTCAGAAAGTTGCCCAAACTATAGGCAATAATTTTTTTATTATAAACTTCCACGGCCCTGACTACATGGGGTCCGTGACCAAGAACAACATCTGCTCCATCATCTATCATTTGATGAGCCATCTCATAGACATTCCCCCTGTCTTCTCCATAGTAAAACTCTCTTTGTTTTGTAACATGCTGGTTTTTAGCACCTTCTGCTCCAGCATGGAAGGAGGCGATGACAAGGTCAGACAATGAATCTAAATGTTGAATGATCTCCTTGATTTTCTCCGGCTGGTGGATGCTCATCGTACCCCGATTAGGAGCGAATGCACAAAACCCTACTTTCAGGTGCCCTATTTTTTTTATGATAAATGGTTGATCAACAGATCCGGCGTGTCCGATTTTCAGTGAATCAATGACTCTTTGGGTGTTGACCCGGCCCTCCGCCCCAAAATCATTCGCATGATTGTTTGCCAGGCTCATTAGGTCGAAACCAGATTCTCTGAAATTTTCAGCAAGGAATTCCGGTGACCTGAAGAGGTAGCATAGCTTTGGGTTGTTACATTCCTTTTGCTCACCTCCCTCATTCAAAATGGTTCCTTCCAGATTGCCAAATGTGATGTCAGCTTGTTTTAGGATGTTTCTAACATCTTTCCACAAATACCTGCCGGTATCCTTAGGCAAGTAGGACTCATTAGGAAAATTTGTACCCATCATGATATCACCTACTGCAGCAATTGTAACGGTATCTGGTAAGATCCTTGAGATCGAAACATCTATTTCTTCACCTAAACTAGAT
>JANQEC010000381.1 GCA_028278585.1 Cyclobacteriaceae bacterium
ATATCAAAGATCCTGGAGACAGTTTCCTTTATGTTCACTTTGGAAACAATCAGACCCATTTTCTGACCTTTTCTAAGCGTGATTATGTCCTTAATTACTTTGTCTGCTTGTTGCACCTTGATTTGGATAAGATCAATAAACTCCACTACATCTTCTTTGTTTTTCATTCTTTTAATTGCCGTGGCTAATCCAAGAATTGCCGTCAGTGGAGCACGTAGGTCATGCGAAGACCTATATAAAAAAGTGTCTAACTCTGTATTGGCTTTTTGTAGCTTATCCCTTTCAAGTTCAAGTACACTAATGATCATTCCGATTCCCATGATTGCCTGTAGAAGGAAATCAACGATTCCGAGAAAGTATGGTGTTTCAATAAAATAGTTGAATCCGGCCATTGGAGCCAGGAATGAAAAAAAGTAATTGAGCTGTTCTAGTCCAAAAAGTAGGAATGCGATGAATATATAATTCAACCCTATTCCTGTATGGCGTAGTTTGAAGATGAGAATTGCTGAAAGGATAAAAGAGATTCCGGAGATCAATGACTTTACCCCTACTCTTAGAAATATTCTTGTAACCCCTGCTTCCGGATCGTTTGCAAAGAGAAGCACAAGTGCCGCCGCAACGGGTATGATACAAGCGGAAATAATGATGATGGATCTCCTCTCGAACTCTTGTTGTTGTGAAAGTTCATAAGAACCCGCAAGAAGCCAAAGTGCCTGGAACAGGCCAGCACTAACAGTTATAATTGATATGATAGTTCTTATTGGATTGTAAGTCCCTAGGTAGAAAACACTCGCTAGCGTAACGGTTGAACCAATCATATAGATCATCAATCCAAGCCAACTCCAGGACCAATATTGGAAATACCTGTTTTGATAATTCTTGTAAAACCTGTTGAGCAGGTACATAACAAGAAAGGCCAGAAGGGCCTGAGCAATATTCTGAGTAAAAACGATGGAGGTGGCTTGGTTGAGCATAATTCGACCTTGAAGTTGGGGAAAGTTTTCTTAAATGAAAAGCTTTCTTAATAGCGGTCTTTATAGAATTGTATTGCAGATATTTTCGTTATGGCGCAGTTAGCTCGAATACGGTAAAGGTACCTTCAGGGACTTCATCTTGAACCTGAATATTAGTGAGCGCTCGATTGCCACCCCGATTACCTGAGAGTAGGATTTTACCATACTTTTTGTAGTCCAACCAGGGATCTATAAAGTTGGGTTCGGAGCTTTCACTGTTTCGATAAAATGCCCATTGGGTAACCAATTTTGTATCAAAATCTATCCAAACATCATAAAAGTTTTCAGGAGTTACACCAACATTTTCAAAGGTCAATTTGATCACGTCAGCCTTTGTGCCAGCTTCAGTTGTATCTTCTCCCAGATAGTAAAGGGTTACTCCGCTATCTTTCAACTTAAAAGGCATAACCAGCCAATAAGAATCATTGATCCACATCCGATTTCCACGATCAAGGTATTTCGAAAGCGAGTCAGGATGTGTGAGCTCTTCTCCCTGAAGCTGGACGCGGCCTTCCATTGTATTGATATTCATCAAAATGGTGAGTTCGCGAGACGGATCTTCTATCCGAACATCCCCGGTATGTTTATCCCACACATGATTTCTTCGACCGAAGAATGTCCAGGAAATGAACCGGGTTTCATCCCATGCCTTCCTTCCGCCCATGGCATTCATAACTTTATCAGCCAGTAACGTTGCCAATAGATCGGAATCCTCCTGATTGAATCCTTCCGCTGGAGGATTACTATATTCTACATATTCTCCTGTCTCATCCGGGGAAGAATTATCTTCTGTGTTTGTGTTACGGGAACAGGAAAACAAGAGGAGTGAAAGAAGGAAAAGAAGAGATAGCTGTTTCATGCTTTAAGATTTACGAAATAAACAGTTGCCACCAATTTTTGATCATAACAAGGATGCTGGTCTCAATTATTGGGTTGAGCATCATGCTCATTTCATGAGTTAAGATTTGAGTCAAAGGTAATCAACGTCATAAAAAGAAGGGGATGCAATTGCACCCCCTTTCGAATAAGTTAGGTAGGATCTTATTATTTGCCTTCTTTGAATTTTTCAAAACGATCCGCCTGCTCTGTTCTCGGAAAAACATTGTCATCGGTGAAGGCATCTGCAGTCAATTTATCAGGATCAATAACAATTTTAGCAACTTCCTTCTCTTTCATGAAGACTTTTGTGACTTCTTTTTCATTGATCTTCCAAATTTCAGCCGGAATCTTTTCTATCTCTGTAGAACCATCTGTGTAGGTCCATTCAATAAATATTGGAGTGACAAGACCACCTTTATTCTTGAAGGTAAGCTCGTAGAAATTTTTCCCGGCAGCACGTTGTTTCACGCTATTGTTATCCCTGGTTTGCCTGTATTCTCCTGTATCATCAGATCCTCTAAAAACAAAAGTGCCGGGAGTGTCACCGAAATTCTTTTCTACTGTATTCTTGCCATCGATTGCCTGATCAGCACCTTTTACAATTCGTGTCTCCAGTCCGTTTTCTTCCGTTTTCATTTGGAACCATCTTACATTATCAAGAGAAACATCCACATAATCGGTACCATAGAACCAACCTTTCCAAAACCAATCCAGGTCCACTGCAGAGGCATCTTCCATGGTCCTGAAAAGATCCGCTGGAGTTGGGTGTTTAAATGCCCATCTTTCGGAATACGTTTTGAAAGCCTTGTCAAATAGTTCAGGTCCCATTACAGCTGTCCTTAAAACATTCAATGCTGTCGCAGGTTTAGCGTAGGCGTTACTTCCAAATTGTCTGATCTGTTCAGAATTTGTCATGATAGGCCGTACCAGGCCATTCTCCCCACTCATGTATGGGATGATATTTTCTGCAGGTCCTCTTCTGGATGGGAAATTCGGATCCAATTCTTTTTCAGTGAGGTATTGAACAAAGGTATTAAGTCCTTCATCCATCCAGGTCCACTGGCGTTCGTCTGAATTGATAATCATCGGGAAAAAGTTGTGACCCACTTCATGGATGATAACCCCGATCATTCTGTGCTTTGTTCGATCGGTATATGTTCCATCTGGATTGGGACGACCGAAGTTGAAACAGATCATTGGGTACTCCATTCCTTGATGTGCCGTATGAACGGAAATTGCTTTCGGATACGGGTATTCCGTTGTGAATTTGGAGTATGTTTTCAAAGTCTGAGCTACTGCAACTGTAGACCATTCTTCCCAAAGTGGATTACCTTCTTTTGGATAGTATGACATTGCGAGTGGCTCATTCCCCTCACTAAGCTTAACAGCCATGGCATCCCAGATGAATTTTCTTGATGCACAAAAAGCATAATCTCGAACATTTTCGGCTTTAAATCTCCAGGTTTTGGTTTTTGACGATTTGTTTCTTTCATTGGCTTCAGCCTCTTCCTGCGTTACTATTAGTACAGGCTTGTCGTAAGTTTTCTTTGCTTTATCAAATCGTTTCAGCTGATCCGAAGTAAGTACGTCTTTTGCATTTTGAAGACTCCCGGTTGCGCCAACAATAAAATCTGCCGGAACAGTAATGTCTACTTCGTAATCACCAAAAGTTAAGGCGAACTCTCCCCGTCCTAGAAACTGTTTGTTTTGCCATCCTTCATTGTCGCTGTAAAGCGCCATGCGAGGAAAAAACTGTGCGATTGTATATAGTTTGTTGTCGTCTTCTACAAAATATTCATAGCCTGATCTTCCACCCACATACATTGTATTGTTGATATTGTACATCCAATCAATGCTGAATGACACATTCATGCCTGACTTCAGCGGTTGCTCAAGGTCAATACGCATCATGGTCTTGTTGATGCTATAGTTCATGTTCTTACCCTCGCTTTTGACTGATTTGATCTTGAATCCACCATCAAAATCCGGATTTCCGGCAATTCTTGAAACGGCAAATACACTTAGGGTATCTGTAACTGAGTTGGTACTGATCAGCGGAGAATTAGAATCCTGTGCCCTGACGTTTTGATCCAACTGTACCCATAAATACTCAAGATTGTCAGGTGAATTGTTGTAATAGGTAATTGTTTCACTTCCTGTTAGCGTCTGGTCGTTATCGTCCAGAACAATTTTCATTTTGTAGTCTGCTTTTTGTTGCCAGTATTCTCTTCCTGGAGCCCCTGAAGCAGTCCGGTAGGAATTAGGTGTAGGCAGCTCTGTGCCCAATTGTTCGAATTTTCGCTCCCATTCCTTATCCTTTTGCTTTTGATCTTGAGCAAACGAAATTAGCCCAATCAAAAAAGCAGTTAGCAATAATAAATTTTTCTTCATCGGTTAAAACTTTAGTTTATTTTTTAAAATCGTTGGTCACCCAACTGTAAGAATTAATTCAAAAAGGGTGTATCCATCATCAGCATAAGTGCTACTCCACCAACAGCTGAAGAGATGATCATTTTCCAATCTCTTCGGCTCACACTTCCGATGGAAACGAAAATGAAGCTCGCAATCATAAATATTCCAACAATTATTATTTGACCGACCTCTAAACCTACATTAAAGGCAAATAGCTCGAGTAGGATTGAAGAGTCATTCCCTAGTAGCGCTCTGAGGTAATTGGAAAATCCTAACCCATGAATCAGTCCAAAGAAGCCTGCATATACATAGTTTCGGTTCAGTTTTCCAGTTGTTATTTTTTGCTCTTTGGTAAAGAGGTTCGAAACGGCTGTTATCAAAATAGTAAGTGGGATAAGGAACTCGATCAGGTCTGCATTGATCTGGATGTATTTGAGTGTGGCCAGGGCCAGGGTTATGGAATGACCAATGGTAAAGGCCGTAACAAGGATCAGAACTTTTTTCCAGTCGGAAGACTGATAAAGGGCACAAAGAACGACCACAAACAAAATGTGATCATAACCATTTATATCCAAAATATGATCCAATCCAAGACCATAGTAAAGACTAAATTCACTCATGGGGTAGCGAATATAGGCCATGGATCAGGATCATCACTTCATTTTTTCGTTTTAGAAAAAATCATTTGATGAACGGTATTGATTACAGGTATGACATTTGCTTAGTTTTGAACCCATGTTTTCAACGGTTCTTATTGTCATACAATCATTGCTGCACCCTTTTCACGTCAGTGTCTCTGAGGTTAAGTATAAAGAGGAAAAAAAAGCCATTCAGATAAGCGTCCGGATTTTTTTGGATGACCTGGAAATGGCCCTTCAGGAATATTCCGGTAATGATAAACTGGATATAACTCTGAAAGAGAATTGGAATTTGGTGAATGAGAATTTGCAGAAATACATCCTACAGAACCTAAGGGTCTACAATGATAAAGGTCAGATGAAAGCTAATTATATAGGAGCAGAAATGGAAAATGATGTGATGTGGACCTATGTGGAAATTGAGAAAGTAAGAAAGCTTAAGACCATCACTATTTGGAACAGTATATTAACTGAAACCTACGATGACCAGGAAAATATCATTCACTTTCGGGCTTATGAAAAAGTGAAAAGTGCAAGGCTCCATAAAGGTGCTGAGCAGAAAGTTTTTATTTGGGAGCAATAATCCACTAAGAACTTTAGAATGGATTTCTGATTTCACTAAAAAAGAGATCCTTGGATGACCTTGGGACGTTTAGCATCACCAAAAACCGTTTTCCCTCCATACTTCCATGAATCCTGCCTTTCTTTTTCAATCACTTGGTCAAGATTTCCATTGGGGGTGAAGTCAGATTCTAATTTTTCTGCTGCCTTTGAAAGAGATCTTAAGGCTTTCAGTTTATCTGAGCTACCGATTTTAGCTTTGGCCACAGCTGTTTTTAATGTACGGATACTTTCATCATAAACTTTTGTTGGAACAGGAAAAGGATGACCATCTTTTCCACCGTGAGCAAAAGAGAACCTTGCAGGATCGGCAAAGCGGGAAGAAGTTCCATAGATCACTTCGCTTACCAGCGTCAAGGATTGGAGAGTCCGGGGCCCTAGTCCCTGAATCAGTAACAAGTCTTCAAAGTCACTAGTGGGTAATTCATGAGAAAGAGCAAGAATAGTCCCTAGCCGTTTAAGATCAACATCTTTTTGCTTCACATCGTGATGAGCCGGAAGATGAATTTTTTGGATCTCGTTGATCATTTTATCAGGATCTTCTTTTCCGATGCTGACAATTTTGTTTCTTGTTTCTTCAGCAAACCTGTGAGTAAGATTGAGGATGTAGCCCTGGTTTTTTCCATATACAAATGAGTGTGGTTCGTTTACAAAGTTCTTCAACTCATTCGATGACCAGTGGTATCTTCGGGCATAGCCTGATTTAGTATTCATTCCCTGCTGAACAACTGACCAATCGCCCTCATCTGAAATGACGAATGAATGGAGATAAATCTGGAATCCATCCTGAACAGCTGTGTTATCAACCTTTGCGGTCAATCTGCTTGACCTCACAAGGGAATTACCATCAAGACCGGTGGAATCAGCGACTCTTAGTAATTCGTCAGGCGTTTGCCGGCTATGTTTTCCCCTGCCGCCGCAGACATAGATCCCGAATTCCTTCGCCCTTGGATTGATGGCTTTTTTCAACGCACCCATGACGGATGTGGTGATTCCGGACGAGTGCCAGTCCATGCCCATGACACAGCCAAGCGACTGAAACCATGCCGGATCACTCAGACGCCGAATGAATTCTTTTTTTCCGTATTCAATAAGTATTGCTTCCGTGATTGCTCCGCCTAGTAAAGCCATGCGCTCAGCGAGCCATTTTGGTACCTGGCCACCATGTAGAGGAAGATCTGCGTATCCTGATTTTTTCATCAGGATAAAAATACTAAAAATTTTAGCAAATGCCAATTATTTTAGAACTTTCCATTTACTCCCATCATGTTTCAATAACTCCACCCTTGCAGCTTGAAACTTGAAGCTTGTTTCCTGTTTCTCAAAATATTCCTTCGCTTCATAGAACATGCGCTTTTTAAGATCTCTAAAGCCAATCGTTACATGTGGGTGGAATGACTGATCCCTGTAGTTCGCATTATCAAGTTTCAGTTTTTTCCTACACCGCTCTACGACTAACTTTTGAAGATCATTTAAAAATTGATTCTCAACTACATTTACAAAAACCACTCGTGGTTCGAAAAAATCAAACCCTCTTAACTCAACTTCAATTGGCTTTACCTCGTCATTGATTTCCTCGATGGTTCTGTACAACTTTTCAACCTTCTTCTCCTTCCATTTGAAGGGCATATGAAGTGTGATATGTGGAGGAGCGTTGAGCGCATGTTTACTTCCAAATCGATCTGCTACAATATGCTTTAACGCTGTGATTTCGTTTTGAATATCTCCGGGTGGCACAATGGCAATGAAGTACAGCTGCTCACTCATTCAAAAGAACGTTCCTTATCTCATGTTGATATTCTTCAAACGCTGATAGGTTATTATGACCACCGCCCGCTATTACTATGAAGCGAGCCATTTCTGAATCCAGTGTCTCAAATAGCTTTTTTCCTGATTCGAGTGGAACGACATTGTCTTCTGTTCCATGAAAAATGAAAATCGGACATTTGGCCTCATTCAACGATTCATGATTTTTAAAATTGAATCGAAGCAAGTAACTCGGTGGATAAATTGGAGCAACTCGGTTCGCAATGTCACCCAAACTAAGAAAAGGAGTTTCCAATATCAGTTTTGACGGGTTATTTTTTCCTGCCAAATGAGAGGCAAACGAGGAGCCCAGAGATCTTCCGAAAAGAATTAATCTATTTTCCGGACTTTTAGTAAGCGCAAACTCATAAAGCTTGTCAGCATCAGCCAGCATCTTTTTGTATGTCCGTTTTCCGGTGCTTTTACCATAGCCGCGATAGTCCATGATTAAAACATCAAATCCCAGCATAACAAATGGTTCAGCAACTTCTCCCCAACGTCTTAGGCTACCAGCATTTCCATGAAAATAAAGTATGAGACCTTTCGAGCTGTCACTTTGAAAATGTAGCGCGTTTATACTAGCTCCGTCAGTCATTTCAATAAAATGCTCCTCAAAATCAAAGGAAAAATCATACACAAAATCCTTGTCTAATTTTTCTGGCAAAAAGATGAGCTCTTCCTGGAAGAAATAAATAGCCATACCTACCAATAAGTATAGAGCAAATAGGGTGATGAAAATGATCTTTATCAGGTTCAATTTTGTGAGTTATTTCCTTCTTTCTTTTTTGTTGACTTTCGGGTGAAAGTTAAACTGGTTTCATCCGGATTGATCTCTTTTAATTCTTTGGACTCCATGATCTCCTCGAGCATTCGATGATATTCTTCAAATGTGTGAAGGTTGTTGTGTCCTGCACCAATCACCGAATAAATTCGTGTTAGTTCGGGGTTGATTTTCGAAAGTGATAAACTCGATTTGTATGGGATCAGTTTATCACTGGTTCCATGAATGATTTTGATTGGGCACTCCACATACTTTATCCATTGATAGGTTTTTAGTGGAAAGCGAAGGATCAAAGATGCTGGCATAAAAGGGATGTAACGTTTGGCCATTTTCGTCATGCTGTAATACGGAGATTCAAGGATCAGCATTCTTGGATTATTTCTACTCGCCAGCTTAGTAGCAAACCCTGACCCCATGGACCGTCCGTAAATCACCACGTACTTCTCATCCACCCTGCTTTTCAAAATGTCATATACTTTTTGCATGTCACCCTTGATGTCTTTTTCGGAGCGTTTTCCTTTGCTTTTTCCAAAACCCCTGTAGTCAACCATGACTACATCAAATCCGAGCCGGGTAAAATCAACAGCAAATTTTCCCCATCCTTTGATCGAACGTGAGTTTCCCTTTAAATAAAGGACAACACCTTTAGGCTTAGGAATACTGAAATGTACACCGTTGATCCTAATATCATCTCCTATATATAGGTTGTGTTCCTCACTTTTTTGATTGGGGTATTTGAATTTGAAATCCGAGGGAAGCTTCTCAGGCTTGAAAAGAAATTTTTCCTGTAAGAAATAGGCCGCTACATTGATGATAACATAGATTGATATAATTACTATGATGATTGTCGTAACCAATGTTTTATATTAAGCCCTTGTTTTCGGATTTAGGTCCATTAAATATAATGAAATGAGACACTCAATAACCTTTAGCATTTTTTTCTTAGTGTTTATGCTCGCTGGCTGTCAAACCACAAAGGCACCAACAACTTCAACACCCTCACAGCCGGCCAATTCAAACGGCATTACCCAGTTTACTTCCGGAATGGACAAACAGGAAGGGTATTTTAACTTCTATTACGATGATGAAATTGGACGGATATTCCTGGAAGTTGACAAGATAGATACGGAATTTTTATATGTTAACTCATTGGCGGCTGGGGTTGGATCCAATGACATTGGACTCGACAGAGGTCAGTTGGGACAGGAACGAGTGGTTAAATTTCAAAAACATGGAAACAAACTTTTGCTGATCCAGCCCAATTATGGCTATCGTGCTGTAAGCAACAACAATGATGAAGTCAAATCAGTAGCCGAGGCATTTGCCTCTTCTGTGATTGGCGGATTTGAGATCAATGCAAAAAATGGAACAACCTACCTGATTGATCTGACAGATTTTTTATTGAGAGACTCACACAATGTCAGTGGCAGGTTGAGAGGCCGAAACCAGGGGAATTATTCGCTTGATAAATCCAGGTCAGCCATTTACATGGATGCTACTTTTAATTTTCCTAAGAATACTGAATTTGAATCGATCCTGACCTTTAAGGGGTCCGCTCAAGGAGGGTGGATCCGATCAGTTACACCTAGTTCAAATGCAGTGACGGTAAGAACGCACCACTCCTTGATTGAGCTCCCAGATAATAATTATACCCCGAGAGAATTTGATACAAGGTCAGGGTTTAATAGGATTAGCTACCAGGATTATGCCACACCGATTGAAGAATCATTAGTGAAACGATTCATCGTTCGTCATCGATTGAAGAAAAAAGATCCAAATGCTGCGGTGAGTGAGGCTGTTGAGCCTATCATCTATTACCTCGATCGAGGAGCACCAGAGCCTATCCGATCCGCCCTGATCGAAGGAGCTAGTTGGTGGAATCAGGCGTTTGAAGCAGCTGGCTATAGAAATGCTTTTCAAGTCAGAGTGTTGCCAGAAGGGGCTCATCCATTAGATGTTCGCTACAATGTTATTCAATGGGTTCATCGCTCTACTCGCGGCTGGAGTTATGGAGCCAGTGTGGTCGATCCAAGGACTGGAGAAATTTTAAAAGGACATGTAAGTCTTGGATCGTTACGGGTGCGTCAGGATTTTTTGATTGCGACAGGGCTTTTACAACCGTACGAAAATGGTGATGAAAAACCCAATGCTATGACAGAAATGGCACTTGCTCGTCTACGTCAGCTGTCAGCGCATGAAGTAGGACATACCATCGGGTTGGCTCACAATTTTGCAGCAAGTATTAACAATAGAGCGTCCGTAATGGACTACCCGCATCCGTACGTGAAAATGGATGCAAATGGGAACATCGACCTGAGCGAGGCTTATGATGACAAGATTGGGGCATGGGATAAGGTTACGATCACATTTGGATACAGTGATTTTCCAGATGGAGAGAACAAAGTAAAACTCAACAAGATCATGGATGATGCCTTCTCATCAGGCTTGAAATACATCACCGACCAGGATGCTCGTCCAGCTAGTGGATTGCATGCCGGAGCGCACTTGTGGGACAATGGAACGGATGCGCAAGATGAATTAAATCGAATGATGAATATCCGGAGAAAAATTCTCAGTGATTTTTCTGAAAAAGCCATTCGGGAAGGGATGCCTATGAGTTCGATCGAAGAGGTTTTGGTGCCGATGTACCTCTTCCACAGATACCAGGTAGATGCCACTTCGAAGCTGGTTGGAGGATTAGAGTATACCTACGCATTGAGAGGTGATGGTCAGGTTACGACCAGTTTTCTTAGTAGTGATCGACAGCTGAAAGCCTTGGATGCTTTGTTGAATACCATAAACGTAGATAACCTAAAGCTTCCCGAGACTCTTGTAGGTAAAATTCCGCCACGTGCTTTTGGGTATCCAAGAACAAGAGAAACTTTCCAATCAAAAACAGGGCCTGCGTTTGATTACTTAGCCGCTGTTGAGACAGCAGCGAGCCTGCCACTAAGCTTTTTGTTCAATGCGGATCGAACAAACAGACTTGTGACTTACAAAGCACGCCAACCTATTTCTCAGCCCGGGTATTCACTGGTGCTAAATAGGATCATAGATGCGGTTTGGAAAAAGCCAAGTGGAGATCGGCTGGAGCGCACTTTGCAGCGAGTAGTGGAAATGGAGATGCTCAATCACTTGATGCGACTTTCTGTAAATGATCGGGCCTACGATGAAGTACGGGCAAAATCACTGGCAGGAATAAAAGAGGTAAGAGCGTATGCTTCGGGAAGAACAGGTAGAAGAACCAATGAAGAAGGCGTGTACTATCAATATGTAGTAAATCAAATTGATCGGTATCTGGATGATCCGTCAGAATACAAATCTGGCAACGTAATTAAAGCTCCGGATGGGTCACCTATTGGTAGCTGCGATTTCTAGCTGTGAACAAATGTGCTTATTTACTTGTCTTACTTCTGCTCTTTTCCTGCAGTAACAAGAAGGATTATGTCTTTGAAAAGCTTGATTGTGAACAAAAAGCGTTATCTGTAAATAGTAATCTTAAAAAAATATTCAAGCCATGCCGTGAATATATCTACCGTGCCAGGTATTGGGACCAGAACTATGAGTTGATCTCAGACGAGTACATCTGGATGATGGCCACAGGCAGAGATTGGGAATACGAGCCCGATTCGCAGGACGAAATTGCCATTCAATACAGCCCTGATCAATCCAAAATCGACTTTATCAAGCAGCATACAATTAATCCCGAGTTTGAAAGTGGATGGAGAGAAGGGGAAGTAACAGGGATCATTGAAACCGACGAGACAGTATGGATGCACCCGTTCCGATCTAATCAATACATTTTTACAGAAGTAGCTTCTTTTCCGTATGTGAAGCTTCCACTGGAAAGGGGAAATCAATGGACTTCTAGTTTGAATATCTATGAGAATTGGGGACGATGGTCTGATAACACGCTTCAAAGTACGTACTCGGTTATTGATTTTGAAGTAGTTGAAACAGGGGTTGGAAGTTTAGAAGCATGGCATGTTAAAGGAGTTTCAGCTGCCAAATTCGGCACATCCATTCATGATTTTTGGTACCATAAGGACTATGGTTTTGTGAAGATGATCATCAACAATTACGCTGGTCAGGTAGTGTCATTTGAATTGACTGATGTAAAAGAAGATTAAAAAGATTTTTCAGTTTTTGTTTGTTTTTAAGATTTCTCGTCCTTCCTTTGGCCTCAAGATGAACAGAACACTATCATTTTATTTTAGCTTTTACTTTTTTCCTAACCAGGAACGGGGATGGCTATGATATGATTTGATAGAAAAAATATAGAAAAGCCTCCCCATCGGGAGGCTTTTTTTTTGACTGGAAAATGGAAAAAAAATTAAAAATAGCGATACAAGGAATTCGAGGGAGCTTCCATCATGAAGCGTCAAATCATGTGTTTGGGGATGGTATCTCTTTGGTGGAATGCAAAACCTTCAATGAAGTTACTGAGCATACTGCCAATGGCATTGCTGACTTTGGTATTATGGCCATAGAAAACTCCCTTGCAGGATGTATCATTCCAAACTACAACCTTTTGCGACAGTCCGGATTAGATGTGTGTGGCGAAGTAGGTTTAAGAGTTAAATTAAATCTACTCGCTTTAGAAGAGGACACCTTAGAGGACCTGAAGGAAATCCATTCACACCAAATGGCCTTGAGGCAATGTGCCACCTTTTTAACAACAGTTAACGGGACCAGGATCGTCGAGGCTTTCGATACAGCAGGGAGTGCTCAATACATTTTGGAGCATAATTCAAGAGGGGTTGGCTCGATTGCCGGAAACATGGCGGCTTCCGAATATGGCCTCAAGGTGTTGGCTGCAGGTATTGAAGATCACAAGCTTAATTATACCCGGTTCCTCGTCCTAAAAAGAAATGAGACGGATCCAATCTCCTCGGAATTAAACAAAACATCCATTTATTTTCAGACGAAACACACACCGGGATCGTTGGCTCAACTCTTGTCGGTCATTAGTGGGTTAGGAATTAATCTCTCAAAACTTCAATCCCATCCTGTACCAAGCAAAAATTCACTTTATGGATTCTTTGCAACCCTTGACTTTGATTCCGTGAGCCAGATTGAACATTTGAAAATATTATTGGAAGCAATGACCATTGACTACCAGATTTTAGGCATTTATAAGAAAGGAGAAACACATGGTTGATCACTTAACCTCACACAGACTAGCCGGAATTGGGGAGTACTACTTTTCTCAAAAACTAAGAGAGGTGGAAAAGTTGAATAAGATGGGTAGAAATGTTCTGAACCTAGGAATTGGCAGCCCCGATTTAGATCCACCCGAAGAAGTAAAAACTGCCTTAATAGATGGCTTAAACGACCCTCATTTCCATCGCTACCAAAGCTATAAGGGCATTCCGGAGCTTCGATCTGCTTTTTCTGAGTGGTACAAAAAATTTTATAATGTCTCACTCGATCCTGAAACCGAAATCCTTCCATTGATGGGGTCAAAGGAGGGGATCATGCACATCTGCATGGCTTTTCTCAATGCAGGAGACGAAGTATTGATACCCAATCCGGGGTACCCAACGTATGCCTCAGCGGTTAAGCTTGCGGGGAGCACACCAAAGTACTATGATCTGAAAGAAGAAAATGATTACTTGCCGGACCTTGGTGCTCTTGAATCGACAGATCTAAGTAAGGTGAAATTGATGTGGGTAAATTATCCACATATGCCTACAGGCACCTCGGCTACCCCAGAGGTATTTCAGAAGATTCGAAATTTCTGTTCCAGGAATGATATCATCCTGGTCAATGACAATCCATACAGCTTTACGATGACCAATAAACCTGTCAGTATTCTCAATGGCAGAAAGCAAGATGAACTTATACTTGAACTGAACAGTTTGAGCAAGTCACACAACATGTCAGGCTGGCGGATAGGATCACTAAATGGTAATGCTGCTCTAATCGAAAAGGTGCTGATCTTCAAAAGCAACATGGATTCCGGAATGTTCAAACCGGTCATGTACGCCACCATTGAAGCCCTTAAACTCGAACAATCCTGGTATGATTCGGTTAATGAGAAATACAATGAACGACGCGACCTTGTTTACCAGATTGCAGATAAGCTAGGTTGTGAATACCGCAGGGACCAGGTGGGTATGTTTGTATGGGCTCGAATACCAAAAGGGGAAACCAGTGGGGAACACTTTGCAGATAAATTATTGAACGAATACTCGTTGTTTGTTCCGCCAGGGATGATCTTTGGTAATGAAGGAGATCAGTATATTCGATTTTCACTGTGCAGTGACCCCAAAATTTTCAAAGAAGTACTAAAAAGAATTGACCAACTAAATCAAACGAAATGAAGATCGATGTGATTGACATATTTAAGAACAAGCGTCCGGTGATAATATCGGGACCATGTAGTGCGGAGTCGGAAGAACAACTGCTATCCACCTGTGAAGCAATTGCCAAAACAGGGAAGGTGGATATCCTACGAGCGGGTATATGGAAACCCAGGACCAGACCCAACAACTTTGAGGGTGTAGGAGCAAAAGGGTTGGAATGGCTTACCAAAGCAAGAAAGACAACCGGACTCCCGGTCTCTGTTGAAGTGGCCAATTTCAATCACGTATTTGAGGCACTCAAGCAACAAATAGATATTTTGTGGATTGGAGCACGCACCACGGTCAATCCTTTTTCTGTACAGGAAATTGCCGATGCACTAAAGGGAACCAATGCCACTGTTATGGTTAAAAACCCGATCAACGCAGACCTGGAGTTATGGACTGGTGCGTTGGAGCGACTAAACAAAGCGGGAATTACTAAACTGTGCATGATTCATCGTGGCTTTGCCCAACATGGAAAAAGCGTGTATCGGAATGAGCCGAAATGGCAATTGGCTGTAGAAATGAAGCGAAGATTTCCGGAAATACCAATGGTATGCGATCCAAGCCATATCTCGGGGAAAAGAAACCTGCTCCAGGAAATATCACAGCAGGCTCTGGACCTTGATTTTGAAGGACTTATGCTGGAATCCCACATAAACCCGGAGAAGGCCCTAAGTGACAAGAATCAACAAGTAACACCTGATTCGCTGGATGAAATACTAGACAAGCTGATCGTTCGACAACCGGCGGTTCCAGATCAGGAGCTTAATTCACAACTAAAATTGCTTCGTCAGCAAATTGATATCATTGACGATGATCTTTTAAAATTGCTGGGAGAGCGGATGAAGGTGGCTGAAAATATCGGACTCGTGAAAAAAGAAAAAGGAGTAACCATTTTACAAACCAAAAGATGGGAGGAAATTATTGAGAAAGCGACTGAGAATGGGAACCTGCAAGGGCTGTCGAAGAAATTCATGATCCGCTATTTAAAGGCCGTTCA
>JANQEC010000395.1 GCA_028278585.1 Cyclobacteriaceae bacterium
GGCTAATTCAACTTTTGATCATGCGATATATCTGGCTTGTTTTAATCTGCATTCTAATAGCCTTACCTACCTCCTACTGGCTGACCAACATGTGGTTGGATAATTTCGCATACCGAATTGAGGTAGGGCCAGGTATTTTTATACCTGTAGCGTTTGCGATGATCTTGTTGACGCTTCTAACAGTGGGTTTTCAGGCGATTAAAGGTTCACTGGCGAACCCTGCAGAACGATTGAGGAGTGAATAATTAGTGATTAGTTGTAAGTAGAAAGTTGTTAGCCAGGAGTAAACAGAAAAAAGATCAATCCAATTATAATCCGGATTGATCTTCAATTCAGCCCCTCTGTCAACGTATTACTAATTACCAGTCACTTTTTATTTTGTTTCAAATGCCTGTTCGAGTTCAGCAGTTGTATAAACGTGGCTAGAGATCATTCTGAAATTCACCATTGCAGCTGCATAGCCATCAAGACCTGCATCTGGAATCTGTGCAGCTGCCGTTGCGTCAGACACAACTGCCACCCTGAATCCATCTTCAACCAAATCTCTCATGTGAGATTCTGTACATAGGTTCGCAGACATTCCACCGAGTATTACATTATCGATCTTTCTCTTCCTCAACTGTAATGAAAGATCATTGGTCTCTGGCCCGTACACTTTATGAGGGCTTGCTACAATCACATTGTCAGCGTTGATGTATTTCTTGTAAGGCTCTAACCAATCAGCACCCGAACCTTCAAACCCTGACGTAGACAAAGCATCAGTTCGGTCAAACATCTTAATGTTGTGCATCAATACTTCTAAAGCTCCTTCAATTTTCCAATTGTGATCTGAAGGATAGTAATAGTGTGGGGAAACAAAAACAGGAATGTTGTATTTCTCCCCTAGTTTGAACAAGGTTTCAATATTGTCAACCGTGTTATTTGCCTCGACACTTTTGCCTACCACCCCCCACGTAACTCCGCTAGGACTTAGGAAATCATTTTGTGGGTCAGTAATCACAATTGCTGTGTTCTCATCAATTGTGAAACCAGGATCGGGAAGTTGGGCGAAAGCATTCAAGGAAACGGCTGCTAACCCAACAATCATTATTAACTTTTTCATTTTTCTATCTTTTAAGTTGAACATTTAAGTCACTTCGACTTTGTTGCTTATTACAATTCAAATGTCCTTTACTTAATTCCTTGAAAAAATGAAGATATGTTCGCAATGCATGTAGATATGTTCCTTATTTTGTTTTTGTGAGCTTTTTTCGAAAGTCTGCCGGGTATTGACCAGTCTTATTTTTAAAAAAAGTGGAGAAATGGCCTGGCTCATCAAACCCTAATTCATAGGCTATTTCCTTTACCTGTTTCGGAGTAAAATAGAGTAGTCTTTTTGCTTGTATAACAATGCGGTTATAGATGACTTTGCTTGGAGAAACACCAAGTTTGGAAAGCTTCTTTGTAAAAGATGTTGAAGATATGCCAAAATTTTCTGCATAAGGACCGATCTGATGCCACCTTGAATAATTATCCTCTACAAGGCCATTGAATCGTCTTAATATTTCATGCTCTTCATCTTCTGAACTATCCACTAATACAATCTCCTTTTTCTTATATTCAGTCAGTTCTATCAGCAAAATTTTCAAATATGATTCAACCAATTCTTGCTTTGCAGTGATCTCCTGAGCAAGAGCAGATTCAATATTGGTAAGCAAGTCTGTGAACTTCTTTTTCTTTGATTTCTCTACCTCGAGTTTCGGTGAACCCAACAAATTATTGAACAACAGCCCGTTACATCCTATTTCACCATCATTGGTTTTTGGACAGTAGAAGTTTTCCTCAAAAGCTATCCTGGTTCCAATTAGTTTATTTTCCGAAGTAACTGAAAAGATCTGTCCGGGATTTAAAAAAAAGAAGTTATTCGGCTTTATATCATAATGTGTGAAATCAATGGTTACTCTGGCCTCCCCTTTTTCAATCCAAAAAATGTTGTACCCGGTGATAACATCTTCGCGATCCACCACACATTCACAATCAAACTCTATTGTACTTTGACTGAATTTGCCGGTACTAAGTGCATTAAGTTGAATTTCAGTTAGAGACATCCTGGAGCTTAGCTGATTGAATCTATGATAAAATTGATGAAAAAAGAAAACAACAATCATGTATTCCCTGGTTCCGTCTTCACCAGGACCTGATTTTTAGATTTAAGCAGCAGATTGGTTGTGACCCTTTGTCTACCTTATTTTTTTCTCTTGATTCGATCATAACGTATCTTAGACCCCAACAACCAGTCACCATGAAAAAATCAATCCTCTCTTTTTGTGTTCTGATTTCTTCACTATGCACCGTAGCCCAGGAGTCAGAACTTGATAGCTTGATACTTATCGCAGAATCTGAGATCCGTTCAGATACAGCGGTGATTAATTCCTTGAATAATTATGTTCGGGGGCATTACCGCACGTATCCTGAAATTGTGAAGAAAATCTCAGAAAAGATATTGATAGCTGCTGAAAAAATCGCGTACAAAGAAGGCCAGGCCATCGCTCTACGACGAATTGGGGCATCAAATTATGTGCTGGGCAAGTCCGCGGAATTAATCGATTCCCAGCTAAAAGCCATCGAGCTCTTTGAAGATCTGGGAGATTCAACGCGGGTTGCTGGCAGTTGGAACAATATCGGACTTGCCTACCTTCAGATTGGAGATGCAGCA
>JANQEC010000410.1 GCA_028278585.1 Cyclobacteriaceae bacterium
TTGCAACACATAGATGCATTATACCAATGGATGGTTTTTATGTGTGGAAGCAGGTCGCAAGGAAGAAACAGGTACCGTATTACTTCTATTTCCCAGATCGACGTGTTTTTTCTGTAGCAGGACTTTGGGAAGAAAATGAAGATTCAGAATCTTCATTTATCATGATCACCAAGCCAGCTAACAAACTTTTGTCAGAATATTATGACGATATGCCTGCTATTTTAAATGCTTCCAAATCCCGAAAATGGCTTGAAATGGAGGATCTGATCGATATTGAAGAATTACTATCTGATGATCAATCCGGAGAGTTGAATTCCCATACTGTTTCTCCAAAAATTAGGGATATAAGCAGTAATGATGTTTCATTCATAGACCAAGCTCCGGCTTCAGATCAACATGGAAACTATACCCTCTTTACTTAGATGAGCAGCCTTAAGTACACCTTTTTATTCTTCTTATGTGCTTCATGCTATATCGGTGAGGAACTACCAACCGATCAACAAATATGGGAGTACGACAATCCGGGTAATGTTGGTCTCTCTGAGGTACAACTGATATCTATCGACTCGTTAATTAAACTCAACGCATTTGAAAGGATCAGTGGATTGATGGTGATAAAAGATGATAAAATGGTGTTTGAGAATTACTATGATAGTACAAACAGACACACCATTTTTTCCCTTGATAAAGTGACCATCACCCTTACGATAGCTGCTGTTGGGGTGGCAATTGATAAGGGATTGCTCAATTTAGAAGACCCTATCCACCAATACCTTCCATCTTACGAAAGTATTTTTGATCAGAGTGTTAGCAAAAGAGACATAACGATCCGACATCTGTTGACCCATCGATCCGGGCTTTCATGGAATGAAAACCTTGTTCCGTTCTTTGGAAATCCTGATCACGACCTGAATCAAATGTTTGCCTCTAGTGATTGGGTATCATTTATCCTGAATCAGCCGTTGGAAGCGGACCCCGGCTTTCGCTACAATTTTAATTCCGGTGCTGGTGTAATACTTGCGAGAATCATCCAGAATCTAACTAACCAACCTTTTGATGAATTCTTAAATGAGAATATTTTCAATGAACTTGGTGTGACAACATTTTCAATAAATCAAGACCCTTCGGGCAATTTTGACGGTGGCCGTGGAGCTTCCATTTCCTTTCTGGATTGGACCAAATTTGGTTACCTGATGTTGGAAAATGGTATTTGGAATGACCGGAGGATAATTGATCCAAATTTTGTTGCTGAAGCCAGTTCGGTACAAATTCCGGTTTCAGGAAGCCTTAACCTAGGTTATGGTTGGCGGCTTTTTGGAGAGAATTTTGATTTCCTGCCTATAGATAGAAATGAAATCTATTACATCGGGGGTGATATTGGTCAACACCAGTACATAATTCCTTCTCATGATATGATCATTCAAATCAATGCCGCAAACTTCTTTTTTTTCGATTTTAACAATCCATCGCTAAACTTGTTCATTGCAATTACAAATACGATTCAATAATTAATGGATCAGGATTCGGACTTACTTTTATTCAGTCAGGTCAAAAACAATGATCTTTCTTCTTATGAATTGCTCTTTAAGAAGTACTACAAAGAGCTATACAGGTTCGCCTATTCATATGTGAGAGATCAGACCATTTCTGAGGAGATGGCCCAAGAGGTATTTCTCTATATCTGGGAGAAAAGAGAGAAGATTGAAGTTCAAACAACACTAAAAACCTACTTGTATTCGGCCATCAAAAACAAGTGCCTAAACTACATCAAATTGGAACTTCCAAAACAACAGGCTATGTCAGATGTGAGTGAAGCATTACTAAGTGTTACCAATGAGAGGATTGATGAAGGAGAGAATGAGAAGTTGAAGGTTTATATACAAGCAGCCGTTGATGCTTTACCTACTAAGTGCAGGAAAATTTTTATCTTGAGCAGGAATGCCGGGTTGACGTACGAGGAGATTGCAGAGGAGCTTGATCTATCGAAGAAAACAGTGGAAAACCAGATGGGAATAGCTTTAAAAAAGCTCAGAGAGTCGCTTGAGGCTGTTTATAAGAAATATGTAGAAGAAGGTATGTTTAGACATTAATTTTTTTAAAAAAATATTGGGGGTATTTAACCTCCCAATTGACAGATGATCGAGATGCCAAATGAACTAGAGAGATATAACCACCTGAGATACCAGGACAGCTCATCTGAAAAAGATGGATTTATTGATTTTTTGTATGAAAATACTGAATCAGTAGCTCCTGAAGTAAATGTTGATGAGGCTTGGCTTTCGCTTCAAAACAAAATTGAAGCAGGGAAAACCAAATCAAATTCCTGGTTGCGGATTGCCGCTAGTATCACCATTCTTGTTGGTCTTTCCATTTTTGTTTGGAAACTTGCCACTACACCTGATCAGGTAAACATTGCATCACTTGACGAAAAGATAAATGTTACTTTCCCTGATGGTTCCAATGGCGTTCTTAATACAAATTCTTCGTTCTCCTTCCTTGAGAAATTTGGGGACGAACGCCTTGTCTCGTTTGAAGGTGAAGCATATTTCGACATCAAAAAGAGCGATAAGCCTTTTATTATAGAAATGGGAGAAGTACAAGTTCGGGTACTGGGTACTGCTTTTAACCTTGTTACTTCAAATAAAGACGTTGAATTAATAGTAGAACGTGGATTGGTAGCGTTTGAGAAGAACGGAGAGCAAACAAAAGTTGCAGCTGGATTAAAGGCTGTGTTCTTAAAATCTGATAACAGCGTAGTAATAACTGAAAATCCATCTACTAACGTTGCTACCTGGATAGATGGTCTTCTTGAATTCAATGACACTCCTTTTGCGAATGTAATCCTTGACCTTGAATCTCATTTTGATGTTTCTTTTGATGTCGAAAATGAGAATATCAATTCCTGTAAGATTACTGTCACTTTTAACAAAAGCTCACTTTCAGAGGTAATGGAAACATTAGAGTCCATGCTTGGAGTTGAAATGGAGGAGAAGGAAGGAAAGATTGTGATCTCCGGTCAGGGCTGTTAAAATTCTCCTTGAAAACCCTCTTAAGGCTGTATTTCTTTAATTTTGCGCTTTGAATACAAAAGTGCTAATTGAACCGTTCACGATACATAGCATTCCTGGTTTTAATCCTTTCATTTTTTAATGGAATTGCTCAGTCTGCCCTTGATTCGCTTATAACAATAAAGAATGGTAACTATTCATTAAAACCGACCCTGCAGTCTATCAAGAACAGCGGTGTACCTCTTGCATTTAGTACCAATAAATTACCGGATGCTGAAATTTTCGTTCGAAAAGGTGAAACTGTACGTAATTTCCTGGAAAGGCAACACAGCAATAAAATCATTAGCTATAGTGTCGAAAACTCGCAAATTCTCATTAAGAAGTATGAACCAAGAAAATTTACGCTGAATGGAAGGATTAGAGATGCAGAATCCAATGAACATCTGATTGGTGCGAATATTCAGATTAAAGGGACTTCTTTGGGTAGCATAACCAATGGATACGGCTACTACTCTATCACTCTTGATGAAGGAAAATACAATGTGATAATATCACACATTGGATACAAATCCTTAAGGACTCAAGTCGAATTAAAAAGCAATACGTATGTGAGTTTTAGTGTCAACCCCAATGTTGTACGATTGGAAGAGGTTGAAGTCAGTTCCATTGCCAATGATGCCAATATCACTTCAAATATTCCATCCGTAAGTCGATTAAACATCAGCAAAACCTCCATTCTTACACCGTATCTTTTAGGAGAAGTTGATGTAATCCAAAATTCACTTTTACAGCCGGGGATTAAGGCCATAGGAGAAGATGCCGGTGGTATTCATATTCGTGGAGGCAGAGTGGATCAAAACTTAATTCTGCTTGATGAAGCTCCGATCTACAACCCCATCCATATAGGCCAGGTTTCGGTTTTCAATCCTGAGGCCATCAATGACGTGAAAATATTCAAAGGGTTTATCCCACCGGCGCATGGTGGGAGAGCTTCTTCTGTAATTGAGGTTAGACAACGAGAAGGGAACAAAAACGAAAAAAGTTTTTCTGGAGGGGTTGGAATTTTGTCTGCCCGATTATTGGCAGAAGGCCCTATCAAAAAAGGTAAGAGTTCTTTTCTTGCATCTGGTCGACAAAGTCTACTTAATCCTTCTATTGAAAGTTTTGCAAACACATCCGCAAGACGTCAACGCGTACGTTTTCGTGATATTAACCTGAAAATTAACTCAAATCCAAATGAGAGAAATACCTATTATCTCTCTGGATACTTTGGAAAAGATCGTAACGCGGTTGGTTTTAATTCGATAAGGAACTGGGGAAATACAACACTTAATTTCAGATGGAATCATTTGTTCACACCAAAATTATTTTCCAATCTTTCTTCTTTCATTGCTGAATACAGTTACAAGGTGGAGAATGAAGAAGAGACCGGGACGTCAGTTTTCAATTCGAGAATCGTTGATTATGGTCTTAAGTCTGATTTCACGTATTCATTTAACCCCAACAGTGAAATAAATTTTGGGTTTTCTTCAATATTCCATCGGTTGAAGCCAGGTGATCGAGAAACACTTGATGTTAATGCAAATACCAGTATAATTGAACTTGATGCAGAACATGGGTTAGAATCTGCATTTTATGTCAGTCAACAAACAGATGTTGGACCAATAAGATTCAACTATGGATTTAGGTATTCCACATTACACAATTTTGGTCCCGAGGATGTCCTTGTTTACACACCAAATTTTCTTCCTTCGGACTCAACAATCATCGATACTGTCTCTTTTAGTAAGGGTCAGCTGATAAAATTCTACAACAATTTCGAACCACGGCTGGCCGTGAATTGGAGAATTGGCCAAACTAATTCGATGAAACTGGCCTATAGCAAAACAGCTCAATACCTACATTTAATATCCAATACACGAGCCCCGGCCCCAACCGATATCTGGAAGTTAAGTGACACTTTTATACCGCCAACTACCACTGAACAATATTCCATTGGCTTCTATCAGAATTTCAGACAGAACATGTGGGAATCAAGCATTGAGCTCTACTATAAGGACATTCGGAAGGAAATTTCCTACAAAAACGGCGCTGACCTTGTTTTTAATGAAAACCTTGAAACGGAGCTATTGGTTAATCAGGGGCGATCGTTTGGATTGGAACTGTTTCTTAAGAAAAAATATGGAAAATTTACTGGTTGGTTAAGCTACACACTGTCACGGAGTGAGACGAAATTCGAAGATGATTCGAAAGACGCTTTTATAGTCAATGACTTTGATAAAACACATGATTTCTCAACTACATGGGCACTAAATATTTCTGAGAGGGTTAGTGCTTCTGCTAATTTTATTTATTCTACAGGAATTCCAGTCACGCTCCCAAGTGACAAATACATTTTTGAAAATAACCTTGTTCCACATTTTGTCGACAGAAATCAATCAAGACTACCAGATTATCATCGTCTTGATTTCTCAATTAAATGGAAAGCGAAAAAATACAAGAAAGACGGATCCGAGAGGAAAAATGAAGATTTCTGGGTTTTTACGCTATACAATGTATACGCGCGAAGAAATGTGAATTCATACTTCTTCCAGGAGTCTGAAACCAATCCAGGTCTGGGAGAAATCGTGCAATATTCAATTTTTGGCACCATCATTCCGGGGATAACATACAGCTTCAAGTTTTGAAAAAAGTAATTACCATATTAACCATCCTCATCACTTCTTGTGAACAAGTGGTTGTTGTCCCACTTCCCAATGAACAAAACCTCCTGGTTGTAGAAGGTTGGATAACAGATAAAGTGGAACACCAATATGTCAGGCTTAGTAGGTCGAACAGCTTCTCTGGTTCAATTAACCCGATTATAGAGGATGCCACAGTTCTTGTGCAGACAAGAAACGGGCCGTCACAAACCTACGCTTATATCGGTGAAGGGAATTACCTTTCTGACAACCCATACCAGGCAGTAGAGGATGAAGAATATAGACTTTCAGTGGTTCTTCAAAATGGAGATCTTGTCAGATCTACCTGGACAACGATTGAGTCCATCACAGAAATTGTTTTGCTTAGTGTCGACAACTTCCCTGGCAGAGATCAGGATACTGGTGAACCTAAAACCATTTACTTTCCAAGGATCACAGCGAGAGATTCCGCTAATTACGAAAATTTTTATCGATGGATGTTATTTAAAAATGGCGTGCAATTGAAAGAGCCCGAATCCATCCTTCTACAAACAGACCGCATTTTTGACGGCAACTTCATCCCCAACGATTTTGGGGATTACGAGTATGAACTGGGAGACCTTATGGTGGTGGAGTTGCATTCAATTACTAAGGAAGCTTTCGATTACCTGAGCTTGCTAAAATCTCAGACAAGCACACTGAGTGCGGCCGCAAGCACAACACCCGCAATCGTCAATGGAAACATGACCAACATTTCCAAACCAGATGAAATAGTTCTTGGATTCTTTGGCACCAGGGCAGTTAGTGTAAAGTCCACCACAGTCAGATAATTTTTAGATTTTTAGGGGTATTTCCTTTTAAAATGGACTTAGCGATATGAACAGGAAAATCATATTGCTCCTTTTGTCAATCCTAGTTACAATATTGGGGTTGAAACTTTCCAAAAAAGTGAGAAAGTATTCTGCTTAATCCCTTGAAAGTATTCTTCCAGGCTCAAGATCTGTCGAGTCAATTGCGCTTATTCTAAAAAGCTCTATTCCCAACTTTTTCAATAAACTCAAAGTCCAAAAAATCTTATATCCCTATAAATCAAAAACGGAGCGCCCCTCACCTTGGGCTAACTCCGTTTTATACAACCAGCTATGGATTGCCTTTGAATTTCTTTGATTCAATATTAGCGAACAATTTGTTATCAAATAGCCCTAATTCGTCCATATGGGCCTATTAGTAGACAAATTGAGGATTTCATTAGATTAAGTTTTTATTGGGCAAAACGAATAGCGGCTTTTACTCAAACTGCCATAATTCGAAATACGATGAACAACGGATTCAGGCTATAACCCAAAACCGAAATAGGTAAAGAAAATTTGATCTAAACGGCTACAACTCTCGGTATTGTTGTCTGCTGGATAGCTCTATAGCCCTCAGCTATATCAACAAGATTGTGATATCCCCGGGATTTCAAAATTGAGATGGCAATAATGGATCTATAGCCACCCAGACAATGCATGTGATACGTTTTTTTCCGGTCTAGTTTGTGCATCTCGTCGTTTATGTAATCAAGCGGTAAATTCGTTGCTCCCTCGATATGATCAGACGACCATTCGCCAGGCTTTCTAACATCAACTACATTCAGGTTGTCTTTTTGAAAATCAGCTTCGAATTCTTTTGAATTTATTGACTTGATGGAATCTGTTTCTCGTTTATTCTTGACCCATGTTTCAAATCCACCCTCAAGAAATCCAAGCGTATTGTCAAATCCCACCCTGGACAACCTTCTGACCACTTCTTCTTCTTTTCCATCATCCGCAATAAAAATGATCGGTTGCTGCAGGTCTGGAATAAGTGCTCCGACCCAGGGAGCAAAGCTCCCATTGATTCCTATGAATATTGAATTAGGGATATGTGCTTTGGCAAATTCAACCTCATTTCGAGTATCAAGCACTAATGCGCCTTCGTGATTGGCCATTGCTTCGAATGTTTCCAGGTCAAGAGAAACTTTCCCTTTTTGCATTATTTCATCCAGGCTCTTAACACCGGACTTGTTCATGTGAACATTAGCGGCAAAATATTGCGGAGGGGGTAGAATTCCATCTGTCACTTCCCGGATAAATTCTGCCTTTGTCATATCCTCTCTCAGAGCATAATTGGTCTTCTTCTGATTGCCAAGAGTATCGGTCGTTTCAGAACTCATGTTTTTTCCACATGCAGAGCCAGCTCCATGCGCCGGGTAAACAATGACATCATCAGGTAAAGTCATGACCTTTGACCGGAGGCTATCATATAGCATACCGGCTAGATCGTCCTGGGTCAGGTCCCCCTTTTGTGCCAAGTCTGGTCGACCAACATCACCTATAAAAAGTGTGTCGCCACTAAAGATCGCATGTTCTTTTCCATTCTCATCGATCAAAAGAAATGTAGTGCTCTCCAACGTATGTCCAGGTGTATGAAGCGCCTTAATGGTTATGTTGCCCAGTTTGAATTCCTGACCATCTTTTGCTTCAACAAAATCAAAATCTGCTTTGGCTCCCTGACCATAAATGATATCTGCTCCTGTTTTTTTGGAAAGATCCAAATGTCCCGAAACAAAATCAGCATGGAAATGAGTTTCGAAAATGTATTTGATCACACTTCCATTTTTCTTTGCCTTCGTTACATATGGTTCTGTTTCTCGAAGTGGGTCAACTATTGCTGCTTCTCCTTCACTTTCGATGTAATAGGCTCCTTGGGCCAGACATCCTGTATAAATCTGTTCAACTTTCATTATCTAATGATCAATTCGTTAAAGAGAATATAAATTCCCATTGCTAATACAAACCATCCAAAAATCCTTTTAAGTTTCTTATCACTTAAAAATTTCGAAATTGTGTTTCCCACAAAGATACCAACTACAGCTAAGCCGGTAAAAAGTAACAAGAACGTCCAATCAATGTTCTGACCAATTTGAATATCCCCAATGAATCCTATAAGTGATTTGATTGCAATAATGGATAGCGAAGTGCCAATTGCAAGCTTCATTGGAAGCCTTGCGAGTATTACAAGTGCGGGGACTATAAGGAACCCTCCGCCGGCACCAACTACTCCTGTCAGAAGGCCAACCACCAATCCATCAATTATAATTCCGGGGTAGTTAAATTTTTGTTTTTCATCAGAAATTGATTCCTGCCCGTTGGACCTTATCATAGATACCGCGGCAAAAAGCATGATAACGGCAAAGAAAGCCATTATTAGAAAATTCTTGTTCACTGAAAAAGCCGTTTCAGCAAAAACAACGGATGGAATAGCAGGAACAATGTAAAATCGCGTCAGGTAGACTGATATGAAAGATGGGACCGCAAAAACAATGGTTGTCTTGATATCCACCAATCCATGACGAAGTTTTCCAATAGCTCCAAAAAATGAAGTAATTCCAACCACAAAAAGTGAATATGCCGTAGCAAGCACAGGGTTAATGCCAAAAAGATAAACAAGGACAGGTAGCGTGAGAATGGAGCCGCCTCCACCTATCAGACCGAGAGAGAGACCAATTAAAATTGCGCATAAAAAGCCAATTATTTCCATTCGGCGGCAAATGTAGAATAATTGATCCTAACTCATTTCAACATCAAAAAAGGGCTACTAAAAAAGCAGCCCTATTTTAAGAATATCCTTCTCCAGGATCTTCACCCGATCTACCAGATCTTCACTCGATCTTCTTCCGACCTCCACAATTCATCTCCTTCTTTTATATCAAAAGCGGCATAGAACGTTTCCATGTTAGTCAGAGGGCCAATCGCCCTAAACATACCTGGGGAATGTGGATCTGTCAAAATCTGAGTTCTGAGTGTTTCATCCCTGTATTTTGTTCTCCAAATGGTCGCCCAGGAAATAAAGAATCTTTGCTCACCAGTAAACCCGTCAATGTTTTCTGGTCTACCATTCTCAGCATAATAGATTTGCAGGGCGTCATACGCGGCATTCAATCCGCCAAGGTCTCCAATATTTTCACCTAACGTGAGCTTCCCTTGAACATTAACGTCTTCCAGAGGCTTATACGCATCAAATTGTGCTACCAGTTTATCCGTTCTTGCTTCGAATCGTTCTTTGTCTTCATCGGTCCACCAGTTGATCATATTGCCTTCCCAGTCAAACCTACTCCCCTGATCATCAAAACCGTGTGAAATTTCGTGACCAATGACAGCACCCATTCCACCGTAGTTCATGGCTGCATCTGCCGTGTAATTGTAAAAGGGTGGCTGAAGAATTGCTGCCGGGAATACAATTTCATTGTTCAGCGGATTGAAATATGCATTCACTGTTTGTGGATTCATCCCCCATCTTTCCTTGTCTACGGGCTCGCCAACTTCCTTAATGTTTTCAGAAAACTGCCATCTCCACGCACTTTCCATATTGGATAGATAGCTGTAATACTCACCACTGTTTTCAACCTTCAGGTCAGAATAATCTCTCCATTTGTTTGTGTATCCAATCTTCACGGTCAGGCTATTGAGTTTCTTAAGCGCCTGCTCTTTTGATTCGTCGGACATCCATGGTAGATCTTTAATCCTTTTGTCAAAGGCTTTCATAAGGTTGGCCACCATTTCTTCGGCACTTTCTTTGGCTTCTGGAGGGAAAGTTTCTGCTACATACACTTTTCCAATCGCTTCTCCAATTACGTTGTTGGTAGCTCCAAGTACTCGCTCCCACCTTGGTCGCATTTCTTCTGTTCCACGAATTACGCCACCATAGAAATCAAAATTTGCCTTTACTACATCGTTATTGAGGAAATTAGCTGCTTGATTAACCACGTTCCATTTCAGATAGCTCTTTAGGCTTTCGGCTGGAACTTCCTCAAGCACGTTTCCAACTTCGGTTACAAATTTTGGTTGAGTGACTATTAAAGTATCCACTTTACTGAGATCAACTCCAGCTTCTCGTAGGTAATTTTCCCAATTTATCTGAGGCGCCAGTTCCTGGATTCCGGATACCGTCATAGGATTGTACAATGCAGGAATATTTCTTGCCTCGATAGGAGTCAATGATGCTAATGCCAACCTGTTTTCTATCTCCATTATTTGATCGGCCATTTCACTGGTGTTTCCTTCTACATTGGCCAAATCAAGCATTTTTGCCAAATGGGCTATATACTTTTCCCTTATTTCCACGGATTTCTCGTCCGTTTTTGTGTAGTAATCCCTGTTGGGTAGTCCGAGACCACCGGCCACAATGTAAAGCGCGTTGATCTTACTATCCATAAGGTTGGCAAATGAAGCGACACCATGAAATGGACCATAGCCAGTTCTGTGCATTTCTGCCAGCAGGTTTTGAATTTCATCCGTATTTTGTGATCCATCTATTTTGTCCATCCATTTTTCAATGGCTTTCACTCCTACACTTTCCGCAAGGCTTGAGTCCATTCCAACCGAAAAGAAATTGACTGCTTTTCGCTCATCGGACCCAGGTGCAAAGGCTGGATTGTCAGAAGCTCCTTCCAGAATTTCAAGAACCATTTTATTGTTCTTTTCTCTCAATTCCGGGAATCCTCCCCATCGCCCTTCATCTGCGGGAATTTCTGTTTTATCGAGCCAATTACCGTTCGCAAATCGGTAAAAATCTTTTTTGGGATCAACTCCCTCACCCATCATGGTTACATCCAAGCCCGGCGGCATTTCACGCATGGCTTTTTTCTCCTGCGGTGCATTACACCCAATCAGGATAGCAATTAATACTGTACTTAAAATTGATTTTCTCATTTAGACTGATTTTTATATAAAAATATTAACGTGAGCTTTTTTTTAATCCAAAATATTTATGAAGGGATAAATGAAATGGTTAGATGGCAGGACATGCTACAGTTAGGAGGATGTTTTTTTCATAAAATAGCATCGAATAGGGCTAAAAAACCGGAGTTACTTTATAGCCCGCTTTTTTCAACAAATTCACAATACCTCCATCTCCTCCTATGTGTCCTGCTCCTACTCCGAAGAATGATTTCTTTTCTTTGGCGAGTTCGCCAATTCTGGAGATCCAATTTCGATTTCTTTCCAGCACTAAAAATTCAAGTTCATTTTCACCATTCATGTACTCTGAAATCATTGCATTCATGGCCTTAATATCTTCATTTTTATAAACTTCTATCATCTCATTGAAGAGATTTTTCATCCTATCTCTATCATTTACTATTTCCAATATATCCTCCAATTGATCTTCATAAGGAATCCTATCAAAAGCCTCCATTTGTTCTTTCACTGTCTCTAATCCCAGCACCTCCTTGTTTCTTTCTGTAGCCATCTGGACAAATGTCAATTCAAAACTTGCCGGAAGTCCATCCAGTAAAGTAGGAATGAGTAAGGAAGAAAGAACGACCGGTTTGATCGTATTATAATTATCTAAACTTGCTCCAACCGTTGAAGTAAGAACTCTGTCAATCATGCTGTAGTCTTCTTCGGACAAAAGGAGATCAAGGGTCTGACCATCTTGCATTGACGCATTTTCCCTCACCTTCATTTGCATATGCGGGTCATCCATATCTAACTCAAGAACTATTTGCTCTGCATCTTCAAAAGCCCTCGAAACTTTTTCCTTTAGCTCAAAATCTTTTTGTGGAAGTAGATGAAAAGTTCCGTAAATGTAAGATGGTTGAATCCCATTGCCTTCGATCTTCCAAAGCAGCGTCTGTTCTAGTTCCTGCGCTTTTACATCTTGAACGATGAAGATCCCGACAAACAATCCAACTAGTGTAATAAGTAGTCTCCAAAAATTCCGATATGAAGAATTCGAAGTTTCCAATCTTAATTTTTGACTAATTAGTAACTCTTCCATACTTTTTATTACAATGCCCAAATTTAACCATAAAAAAACCCCTGAATATCAGGGGTTTAGCGAGATCCATAGTAGTTTTTAATCTTTTAGATGACTTGTCCAAACAGGAATTGGAGAATGATTAACTACCATTTCTGCAATACTTCCGGCCAGGAAATGACCAATTCCGCTTCTTTGATGAGTACCTAAGGCAATCATATCAGCGCTTATATCTTCGGCATAATATCGAATACCATCTTCTTCATTTTTATAGTTATAAATATCAATGGTGGAATTCTCGATTTGGTATTTATCTACAAACTCTTCCATTTGCTTGGTGTCATGTCTTGTGGAAGTAAAGCTTGCCGGAGTATTGATCTTTACAATATTCAATTGAGCGGAGAACATCGTCTGGAGGTCTTTCAATTGCGCCACGAAATCATCATGGGTGTGAATGAAATCAGATGCAAAAACAATTTTTTCGATTGGTTCCAACTCGCACTTGTTCTGAACGGTTATCACAGGGCATGATGCTTTTCTAACCACCTTCTCTGCATTGGAGCCTACAAAGAATTCATTAAGTCCATCAGCACCTTCTGTTCCCATAATGACCAAATCCACCTTTTCTTCCGTGATCTCATCAATGATGTTGTGAAAAGGGTTGCCCAATTGGATCTTGTAGGACATTTTACTGTCGGTGTAATCGGCATCAGAAATAGCAGCCTCAAGCTTCTCTTTAACTTTCTCGATCATTTGCTTGATGTAGACTTGCTCCATGGGATCAAGGTCTTGTATTCCCAATGTTCGAAAAGAATCAGCTGTAGGATGTTCGATTACATTTATCAACCTGATATCACAGTCTGCTTTTGTTGCAATTTGGGCGGCAAAATCAAGGGCATGTTCAGCTACTTTTGAAAAGTCGTATGGTACTAATATTTTTTTCATGGTCAAGATTTATATTACCCAATTTAAAGAAATGGAACGTTAATTCTGATCTCATTGACAAAAATCAATTTAATGCTGGATGAATGTGATAAATATCATTTATCATAATCAATAGGCGGAGGTCCGTCAGGAACAATTCCCTTATAGACATAATCTCCCACCCTTTCCTTGAACTCCTCTTTAACTGATGTTCTTAATTTTTCATCTTCAATAAGATCCACCATTGTCATTGCCAGTGCTTTAGAGGCATAAACCATTCCTTTATGGCCTATTGACATTCCAGCGCAGGCTACGACTGCCCAACTATGCCAGGGGGTTCCTTTTGGAGCGACAGTAGCACTTAGTCGAATGGTGGGTACTACCCAACTTACATCACCGACATCGGTCGATCCACCAGATGGATGTTCAAGTGTTTCTTCCATCGGTTTGATTTCCATATCCAGTCCTATCTCAGGTTTCCCAGTTGCCTTTTGAATGCTTTTTGCAAAATCAGCCTCATCATCTGTATAGTCTATTACTCCAAGGTATTCCAGGTTTTTCTGAAGTCTTGCTCCCCCTGCTCTGTTCACCACTATCTCGTGTACACCGGAAATAAGATTAATTTCATAATCCACGTTGGCCATGATTGCTGCACCTTCTGCAATTCGTTCCACTTGTTTCCAGACAACCTCCATTCCATCTCTTCTCGTATCTCTGACGCGTGTCCAGATTCTTGAATAATCGGGAACCACGTTGACTACTTTACCTCCATCCTGAATGTGATAATGAATTCTAACTGTAGGCTTTACATGTTCTCGATAATAATTAATTCCTGTGGTGTATAACTCAAGTGCATCGGAAGCACTTCGACCATTCCAGGGATCAGAAGATGCATGAGCCGCCTGACCGGTGAATTCTACCATGAAATCCACCAAGGCAAGTGAGCTTTGAACATTTGCTTTTGTTTCTGCGCTTGGGTGCCAGTCCATCATCACATCTACATCATCAAAAAGTCCTGCACGGATCATCCAGAGTTTTCCAAAAAATTTCTCTTCTGCTGGCGTTCCGTAGAAGCGAACAGTTCCTTGTAGCTGTCCGCTTTCTATTAATTCTTTCACAGCTGTGGCTGCACCAAGGGATGCTACACCAAAAAGGTTATGTCCACATCCATGACCAGCTGCTCCCTCGTTCAAAGGATCTTTATATGGAACCGGTTTTTGTGATAAGCCTGGCAAGGCATCAAACTCTCCCATGATCCCAATGATCGGAGCTCCAGATCCATATTCTGCAACAAAAGCTGTAGGAATCTCTCCCACTCCCTTCTTTACGCTAAAGCCATTGGATTCGGCATATTGAATAAGCGCTTCTGCCGATTGATTCTCTTGAAAAGCTACCTCCTCGTATGACCAGATCTTATTGCTCAAATTGGTCAATTCTTCATACTTATCATCAAGTGATTTAATCGTCGCTTGTTTTTTACTTAGAAAAGCTGGTTTTTTCTGAGCCGTAGTTGCTGCAATTAAAATGCAGGATAATGCTACGACAATTAATGGTTTGATTTTCATTACTTAGGCTATTGATTGGAACGGTAAGATACTATTTAGAGGAAAAATATCAGCTATTCAAGACGGCCAAATACTTAGGCCAAGGTCCTGCTTCCTCCTTGTATTGTTTAGCTAATACTCTATTTATCTGTACAATATGACCCAGGTCGTGAACTACCCAAGCGGCCAGTAATTGTCTCAATGTTACCTCTCCGAATTCAGGATGAATACCCCATTTATCAAAATCATTTTCCTTGAGATCAAATCCAATGAGCGCTTTGATGTTCTGCTCACGAAGCATCTTGAATTCATTGAGCAGGTCTTCCATTGTTTTACCAACACTTTCTTTGAACTGAGCAAACCGATCATAAGGAGTAAAGTGTTTATCCTCCTCAAACAAGATGATTTTTGATCTCGGAATCCAATCAGTCTTCTCACCATGGATCAAATGTCCTACTACATCAAATGGGCTCCACGTATCAGGGCCTTCATTTTGATGCGTCCATTTTTCAGGCAAATCCTCGAGAATGTTTCGAATGGTTCCTGGAGTTTTTCTCAGAATTGAAACAGACGCTTCTAATGAAAATTCCATTCCCTAATCTTGAACCTCTACAATCATTTCCACTTCTATCGCAATATTTCTGGGTAAGGCTCCCATCCCAACTGCTGCTCTGGCATGCTTTCCTCTATCTCCAAACACTTCCACCATCGTATCTGAAAAACCATTTACAACTTCTGGTTGATCCCCGAAATCAGGTGCACTATTTACCATTCCAAGAACTTTGACGATTCGAACTACTTTGTTTAAATCCCCAATTTCCGCTTTGAGTGCAGAAAGTTGTGCAATAGCAACTAGCCTACCAGCTTCATAACCTTCCTCAATAGTCAGATCAGCTCCTAATTTTCCGGCCACATAGCCACCTTCTGGTTTACTTGGGCCTTTTCCTGCCATAAATACCAAATTTCCGGTTCGGACAGAATTAACATAGTTCGCAACCGGAGCTGGCGGTTCCGTAAGGGTGATTCCCATTGATTCAACTCTTTCCTCCACATCATAGTCATAGAGTTCCTGAGTTTCTTCTTTTTGCGATGGTTGATTTTGCGTACAGGATAAAATGGTTAATCCACAGATTCCAAGAATGATTAGGTTCTTCATAATTATAAATTTTTAGTTTTTTCTCAGTGCTAGTTTGTGCCTTCTTCTCTTATTGCTTTAAATTCTGATCCATCTTTCCATCTAGGCCAGATGTTAGAGTTAGCCAACCTCCACCCAACATTATACATCAATTGTCCATCTAGTGCCATTCCGTCAAACACCCAGGTAGAAGGATTGTATTCGTCCTGTGGGCGATGGTATTTTGTACTTAAATACTCCAGATTTTTTTCGTTGTAGTACTCTACACCGTTGGTCATGTGCTCGTAAGAGCCGGATGCATAGAGCGCCGGAATCCCAACCTTAGCAAAGTTGAAATGGTCCGACCGAAAAAAATATCCTTTGCCGGATTCCTGATCCGGAATAATGTAGCGGCCCTGCTCTTTTGCCAGTTCTTCAGCCAGATCTTCCAGCTCAGATTGTCCATAACCAATAATGGTCAAATCTTTCATTGGTCCTATATAGGTAATGCCATCCATATTGATATTCGCAATCGTTTTTTCAACG
Source organism: Cyclobacteriaceae bacterium (assembly GCA_028278585.1). GTDB lineage: Bacteria > Bacteroidota > Bacteroidia > Cytophagales > Cyclobacteriaceae > Ekhidna. Next base: position 16,598 of record JANQEC010000410.1, read on the forward strand.
GGGTAGATTGGGTTTTCAGCATAATGCTTAGAGCCAAGCAAGCCTTGTTCTTCGGCCGTTACTGCTAAAAAGATGATGGTTCGTTCTGGTGGAGTAGATTTTGAAAACGCCTCAGCAATTCCAAGCATGGTAGCAATCCCCGTTGCATTGTCGTGTGCTCCGTTATAAATCGAATCGCCATCTATTTCCGGGCCAATTCCCAGGTGATCCCAGTGGGCTGAGTAAATAATGTATTCATCGGGGTTTTTGGATCCGGTGATTTTAGCAATGACGTTCCTGGATACATCTCTCTTGATCTCATTAGTCACGGAAACAGATGCATTCAATCCCAGGCTGAATGGTTTGAAGTCTCTACTCCTGGACCTTTCTCCATAATTCTTCATGTCTTGTCCTGACGCCTCAAATATTTTAATAGCAGCATCCCTGGTAATCCAACCAATAATATCACTTTGAAAGTTATCATTGGAACTGTCGAGATAAAGACTAGCTCCTGACCATGAATTGCGTACGACTAACCAAGGATACCCGGCTGGTACCGTTTCATGAACGATAAGGCATCCAGCTGCTCCTTGCCTTGCGGCTTCCTCATATTTGTAGGTCCATCTTCCATAGTATGTCATCGTCTCGCCCTTGAAAAAGGTAGAATCCCCCGAGGCAAAGCCAGGATCATTGACCAGAACAACAACAGTTTTTCCCTTCACATCCAATCCCTCGTAATCATTCCACCCATATTCGGGTGCTACGATACCATATCCAGCAAAAACAAGTTCTGACGATTGAATGCTTGAAGCCTCTTCTACCTTTTCCGTGTAGGCCACAAAATCTTCAGAAACATTTAAAACCACATCATTTGGACCTCCACTTATTGTCATAGTTTTGGAAGGCAAGGCAGTTAACTCCACCATAGGCACATCTTGAAAATAAGAATCTCCATTTCCAGCTTCCAACTCCAAATCCTGAAACTGCTTTTTCAGGTAATTAATCGTTTTAGTTTCTCCTTCGGTAAATGGTTTTCTTCCAAGAAAGTCATCTGAAGAAAGGACCTCAATATGTGATTTTAATGACTGTTCTGATACGCCTGCCTTTACTGGTTCACTTCCTGTGGTGCAAGAATAAGTGAGGCTAGCAATCAACAATACAAGGCTTATTTTTTTCATTCTAAGGGGTTGATTTTAAAGAGAAAGTGAATTTAAATCATTTTAAAGAATGATAAATAATTCTCTTTTTCCTGCATTATTCTTTTTAACTTATAGAGTAAACCCTATCAACCATGAAAAACCTACACATTAATGCCCTAGCATTGGTCATGCTACTAGGATGTACTGTTTCCAATGAATCAAAAACTAACGGTATTTCAAAAAAGCTTGAGAGTTATAAAACCGTCAGGTTAACGACAGATCTTTCAGTATTAACTGAAAAAGAGAAGCAAATGATCCCTCTGCTTATTGAAGTAAGCAAGATTATGGATGACCTTTTTTGGTACGAGGCGTATGGTGAAAAAGAAGAGCTTTTTGCTTCGATGGATGATCCTGCCACAATAGACTACCTTAAAATCAATTACGGGCCATGGGATCGATTGGATGGAAACAGGCCTTTCATTAGTGGTTTCGATCAAAAACCTCCAGGTGCTAATTTTTACCCATTTGATATTTCCAAAGAGGAATTTGAAGCTTCAGAACTGGAAGACAAAAACAGTTTATACACGTTTATTAGACGCAATGCCGAAGGAGAACTTATTTCGGTCCCATATAGGGAAATGTTCAAAAAAGAAATAAAAAAGGCTGTTGAATTGCTTCAGCAATGCGCAGATCTTGCAGAAGATCAAAGTCTCAAAGAATACTTAACCATCCGTGGAGATGCTCTTTTGACAGATGTCTATCAACCAAGTGATATGGCCTGGATGGATATGAAGACAAATACCATTGATTTCATTGTTGGTCCAATTGAAAATTATGAAGATAATCTTTACGGCTATAAAGCTGCTCACGAAGCGTATGTACTTATCAAGGACAAAACCTGGAGTGAACGGTTAGCCAGATACACCGCTTTGCTCCCCGAGCTTCAAAGCGGACTTCCTGTACCTCCCGAATATAAAACAGAAGTTCCTGGAAAAGATGCCGATCTCAATGCATACGATGTGGTTTATTATGCGGGAGATTGCAACTCAGGTTCGAAAACAATAGCTATTAATCTTCCAAATGATGAAGAAGTCCAATTGTCCAAGGGATCGAGGCGCTTGCAGTTGAAAAATGTAATGAGAGAAAAATTTGATCATATTCTTATGCCCGTATCTAACGTGTTAATTCATGAGGATCAGCGAAAAAACATAAGTTTTGATGCCTTCTTCGGAAATACGATGTTTCATGAAGTGGCCCATGGCTTAGGTATCAAAAAAACAATCACCGGTAAGGGTACTGTTCGAAATGCACTCAAAGAACATGCGACTGCCCTGGAGGAAGGAAAAGCAGATGTATTGGGGCTATACATGATCACGCAACTTCATGAGCAGGGAGAAATTGATCGAGACCTTATGGATCATTACGTCACTTTTCTTGCTAGTATTCTTCGATCGGTCAGATTTGGAGCCGCAAGTTCTCATGGAAAGGCAAACATGATCCGATTTAATTTCTTTCAGGAGTATGGCGCATTCTCAAGAGATGAAGCAACAAATACATACCGGGTCAACTTTGACAAGATGAAAGAAGCGACAAATGCTTTGTCAGAAAGAATTCTGACTCTCCAGGGTGATGGAGACTATGATGGAGTCGCCGATCTGGTAACAGAAAAAGGTTTGATAGGAGATGTACTCAAAGCTGACCTTGATAGGTTGAAAGAATTGGATATACCGCTAGATTTGGTTTTTGAGCAGGGTGTTGACGTACTTGGACTATAATTGCAGGTATGGAAAAAACCGAAATCAATGGATATCCTCATGTGGCCTATAGAAGAGATACCTATGAACTTGACGAAGTAGAAAAAAGAAGCCAGGAGTTTCATGACTGGCTGGATACAAGAAGAACAGTGAGGGATATTTCTGATAAACCAATTTCAAGAAAAGTCATCGAAAATTTGATCATGGCGGGTTCTACCGCTCCTTCAGGTGCACACAAGCAGCCCTGGACTTTTTGTGCCATTTCTAATCCGGAATTGAAAAAAGAAATAAGGAAAGCAGCCGAAAAGGAAGAGTACGATAGCTATCATGGACGAATGAGCGAGCGATGGATTAGGGATTTAAAACCAATTGGCACAGACTGGAACAAACCATTTATTGAGGAGGCCCCCTGGATAGTCATCGTTTTCAAACGAGTGTTTGAGGTGATTGACGGAGAAAAGCACAATAATTACTATGTGAATGAATCCGTAGGAATTGCTTGCGGCATGATTATATCTGCTATTCACAAAGCCGGTTTGGTCACACTAACGCATACACCCTCTCCTATGAATTTTCTAACCAAAATACTTGAACGGCCAGAAAACGAACGACCCTATTTGCTTCTTCCGATTGGATACCCAAAGGATGAAGTCTATGTTCCAGATCTGAAAAGGAAAGAACTGGATGAAGTGGCTGAATTTTATGAATAATGGCAGTTTTTTAAAGTGTTTTGGCAGAGGTATGTGATCTGTTCGCTCTAACTTTAATATAGAAATCCACCTAATCACGCGCATAACACCGTGTTGGAACCAGGCTCTCTTGATCATTCGAGAGAGCTTTTTTTATCTTTAGTATGCCAACCCTAATGAGTCATGAGTAAGTCCCCACTTTTTTCCATGCCTAATCTTCTATCACAATACGTTGAAAGAAGAAGCTTTAGCCTGATAATGCTATTGCTTATTTCATTTTCCATATTTTCCCAATCTTTTAACGAATTGTATGATGCCTCCAGGAGTGTCATGCGAAAAGATCAGGACAGTTCACTTTTTTTTATCAACCAGGCAATCAATCTCGTGGAGGGAACAGATACAGCACAATGGGTAAAGGCACTGCGTTGGAAAAATGAAATATATTTTCATTACAACGACAAGAATCCACATGCGCTCATCCCCAGGGCTGACTCCATCATTTTGCTGGCAAGAAAGACCAATGATCATAAAATCATTTGTGCCATTCTGATCGACCTTGGCTACTACTTTCGCTACAACAATGATTATGATAAGGCAGAAGAGTACTACAATGAGTCACTTAACCTTGCCACCATTCATGATCTGACATCTTCGATTGCTGAAGCAAACAACGCACTTGGGGTTGTCAATTACTTTAGAGGTAATCATATTCAATCTCTAACATACTATCGGGCGGCTATGAGAGAGTATGTGAAAGAGCAGGACTCTGTCAAAATCTCAAAATCACTCAACAACATAGCCATTATTTATAAGATACAAAGGGACTATCCAAAAGCTATTGAATACTACAAAAAAGCCATTGATATCTACGAAAGGCTTGAAGTAAAAAGTCCGGGAATATTACGCAACAGGTACAGGAATTTATCCAGGGCCTATCAAAAAACGGAAGAATATGATCTTGCTGAAAAGTGCATCCTAAAAATGATCGAGCTTGATAAGGTTGATAGATCGGGGCGTGACATCTTTCTTTTATCAATGCTGGAGCTAGTTGAAAATTATTCTTTTCAAAACAAAGTTGAAGCAGCGCTAAATACCATCAGTGATGTGGAACAAAAAGCTGATTCAATGGGAGCATTAGACTTGATACCCTACATCCAACTTCGTAAAGGTTGGGTGTTTCAGGATGCTGCGATCTATGATTCTGCCCTGTACTACTTCAACCGAATCGAGAAACCCATTTTAAGCGGATCCAATAACGAGGATAAATACGAATTATTAAAGAACAAAGCAGAAGTTCTTTTAGCAATTGGCAGCTCTGAACAATCAACAATTTATGCTGAAAAAGCGCTCGAAATAGCTAAGAAAGCAGGTATTAAGGAATGGATCTTTCACGTGTATGAGATTTCCTATGCAGGCTATAAAGCCTTAAATGATCCTGCAAAGGCACTGTTTCAACTTGAACAACTTCAGCTTTATACTGATTCACTTTGGAATGAAGAAAAGTCAATCGAAATGGGACTCAAGCAAAATGAAATTGAGTTGATTCAGGTAGAAGCAAAAAATAACTTATTGGAGAGTGAAACACTCTTACAATCCCAAGTGATCAAAACCCAACGAGCTACCATTATAGGGGCCATTATCATCGTGGCTTTGCTCATAACCATCGCTATACTTTTCAGAAAGCAACTCATAGAACGCAAAAAACTCGTCAAAGAAATTGAAAGTCAGGCGGAGAAGCTGAGAGAACTTGACCGGGCCAAAACACAGTTTTTTGCTAACGTATCCCATGATCTTAGATCTCCATTGACCCTTATCCTGGGAGCTTTTGACAAAATCAGTGAAAGAGAGTATGAGATATTAGATGAAGAATCTAAGGAATTACTTGATGCAGGCTATAAGAATGGGAAGAGATTATTGTACCTGGCTGATGAGATCATGGATCTTACAAGGCTTGAGGAAGGTACGATCCAACTGTCTTTACAATATGTAAAAATAGTGCCATACCTGAGGCTGCTTACAAAAATGTTCAGCAGCGCAGCTGATATCAAATCCATCGAAATGAACTATAGTGTGGATATTGATGACGAAGCAATTGTACAAATCGATCCGCACCAGTTCGAGAAAATCATTTACAATCTTATTTCCAACGCCATCAAGTTTACACCGGAAGGTGGAAAGATTGGTCTGAAGTTAACTGCCCGGAAAGAGTTTATTGAAATCCGGGTCTCAGATTCAGGAAAGGGAATCCCGGAAGAGAGTCTCGCATACATTTTCGACAGGTATTATCAAGCCGGCTCTACGGAGTTTAAATCTCAAACAGGTGTTGGAATTGGTCTGGCTTTGGTAAAGGAACTCGTAGAACTCCACAATGGTAAGATCGAAGTATCCAGTTCAAGTAAAGGAAGTTCGTTTAAAATTTCAATTCCATTCAAAGAAAGCGATTGGGTATCCCAGGCAATCATTCCTGAGCGATCACTCGATGTTGTCACTCGGAATTCACTCTGGATGGATTTACAGGAAGAAAAGCAAAAACTGCAGGTCCCTTCCATCGCAAACAAAGATGAGAACGCACGAAACATTTTGATCGTGGAAGATCACAAAGAACTTCGATCGTACTTAAAAGCAATCTTATCAAAAGAATTCCGGGTCTATCTTGCCGCCGATGGTGGAAGTGCATTGGAAATTTTACAGACTCAAAGTATCGAATTGATCATTACAGATCTAATGATGCCTTACATGGATGGCTTTGAGCTGATTGACCACCTGCAAAAGGACAAAAAGCTTAAGAAAATACCAGTTTTGGTAGTTAGTGCTCGTACCGATAAAACAGAAAAATTGAATTTGATCGCAAAAGGTGCCATTGACGTTATAGGTAAACCTTTCGATAAAGAGGAGCTCCTTGTTCGAATAAATAGTGTCTTAAATACAAAATGGGACAGCAGTAAGAAATTATCCACGCTCTATGGGGAAACAGCCGAAGAATTTGAGAAGAATATCATGGCCAGGCTTGAGCGACTAATTATCAGTCGTATTGATGACCCACACCTTTCTGTTCTTGACCTTGCAGATGAGATGGCAGCCAGTGAACGTAAAGTTTACCGTATGATCAAGAAGATATCTGGTCTTACTCCATATGAGCTGATCAAGGAGGTCCGGTGGCAATTTTTAGAGGACTATTTGAAGAACAACACAGTGAGAACTGCAACTGAGGCTGCACAACTTATTGGAATGAATAACGTCAGTTCTTTTTCAGGTCAGTACAAGAAACGCTTCGGACATACTGTCAAAAAAGTGATCGAACATTAGTTGTAAACAAGTATGGCAGGATCTTAAAGGCAATTGGCAGGATTTAAAAATTAAACCTTTTCATTTTAGTATAGTCAAACCACCATTGATTTACCTATCATGAAAGTCATCTGGTACAACTCTGAAATTAATTACTACCAATCGGGATCATGGAGGGATTATTCCCAAATTCGAGATTCCAGCAGCAATCCTGACAACATTCTTGTTCTCGAAAGATTCAACAAGGAATCCTTCAAGGTTCTCTCAAAAATTGTAGGTGAACTAAACAAATGCGGAAAAAAATCAAAAATACCTCGTTAGGTCGGGGCGACTATAGCTGGTTGACAACCCTGATGCCCATGCATCAGGGTTTCTTATTTTTACACAAATTTCTCTTATGCGTATTCCAGTCATTCTGTTATCTCTACTCCCATTGCTGGTTTTTTGTCAAGAACAAACATCCCAAGATCTTATAGAAAAGGGTTTGAAAAAGTATTCCATAGAAAAAGGATCGATAAGTTATGAAGTGACAGGAGATGCAAATGGGGAAGAAATTTTCATTTTCGATAGATTTGGATGGCGTAGCCTGAGAAAGTTAACCATGCAATTCGAACTGTATGGATCAGAAAGAAAGCAGGTATTGCACGAAATTTCAGATGGGGGTACCGTCTACCGTATCAATCATTCAGATTCTACTTATAGAAAACGAATAGATATACGATGGACAAGCCAGGCCGGTAGAACCACTCCTCAACAAGCATCTGAATCTATTCTATTCAATCTTGGAGGCACTTACAATTCAGATTCGGTACTACTGGGAAAAACATGCCAGGTATGGACATTCGAAAGCAAATCACTTAAACAAATGTGGGTATGGAAGGGATTGGTTCTAAAAAGAATAAGTCAATTGGGAGAAAACAACATTGTTACCACGGCAAACAAAATAGAGCTGGAGCCAACAATTGAAGCATCCATTTTTGAACTACCGGCCATTTATCAACTAAAAGAATAGGCCTAAAAAGCGAAAACCCTCGTTTTCCATAGGGAAGACAAGGGTTTGTCACGAATTGATATATATGAAGAGAATTAGTTTCTATTTCTCAGAAGGTAGGAAGTAAAGCTTCTACCATTTATTGACGTGTACTTGGAATCAATGTCATCATCCACTTTCATATCCTTGATATTGAAATCACCCCGCACGTCCAGGTATTTAATATTTAGTGATTCTTCGAATACGGCATTTTCAAAGGTCACACCTTGATCAAAATCGGTGTATTTAAAGATTGCATCGTCGTTGAAAGTTGTACCTTCAAAGCTTGCAAAATCATCAAATTCCGCATATTTGAATGTTGACTCTCTCCTGAATTTAGTTCCTTCAAAAGTCACATCATCATCAAATTCAGAATATTTAAACATTGCCTTTCTTGTAAATTCACAATTTCTGAAGGTCACCTCTCGCTCAAAATCCGCAGTGAATGTATAGCCAGAAGGATCATCATGTATGTAAGCCAACACATCATCCTCAAACGTGCAATTAATAAAAGATACACTCACCTCAATCGTCTCGTCCACCTCATTTGATGAATTGTTCCACCATCTTGATCTTTTTGGCAGATCATCAATTTTCCAATCCATGTAGGTAAAATCAAGCTCCCCCGTGATGGTAACGTTCTCGTAAGAAATGTTCCTTCCATCCTTTATATCATCCATAATTTTAGAAGCACTCACTGTTTGTGCCATTGCTGCTCTCAGGGAAAAAGCACCAAGCATAATGATCATGATGATCCGGCTTGCAGTAGATATGGATTTGTTAGCGTTCATGTCCTTTTTATTTTCAGGTTTATTATATAGATGTTTTAAATCTAAAAAAGTTGCATCGTCACATTAATTACTTCAATTAGTAGTTGTGGTTACACAATTATTACAATTCTTTCTAATTTTCTTTTTTAACTACCCTCCATTATAATCATCGACAGATTCATTACATATCTAAACCACCTGATCCCGCTATCAAAAGATGAGGTTCAGATTGTAAGAGAAGCTTTGACAGAAAAGAGCTTTGCGAAAAAGAGCATCCTGCTAAGTCAAGGTGAAGTTTCAAAGGCATTCTTTTTTATACTAACCGGATGCGTCCGTATGTATTACTCCGTAGATGGGGAAGAAAAAACTACATTTTTCTATACCGAAAATCAATTCGTCAGTTCATACGAAAGTTTCACAAGACAAAAGCCATCTTCACATTCACTCGAGTGTGTTGAAGATTGCGAGTTGGTCATAATATCCCAGGAAGGTGCGATGAAACTCCTGGAACATTCAAAGAATTTTGATACGCTGGCACGCATCGTGATGGAGGATGAATTGGCAATTTATCAGAACATTGTAGCCTCATTTGTAACACTATCTCCAGAAGAACGGTACCAGGACCTTTTGAGAAACAGGCCTGATCTTATTCAACGGATCCCGCAATACCAGCTTGCTACTTATTTGGGTGTAAATGCAGAATCTCTTAGCAGAATCAAAAAAAGGATTGCCGGCAAAGAGCTTTCTTAACCAAAGTCAATTGAAAGTATACCCACGCAAAATTAGGTTTGCGGAAAATTCAAAAGTTATGAAAAGAACATATTTGATCCTAGCAATCATTGGCTTCATCCTACCTAATATTTGGGTAATGAAAGTCACGTTCGAAACCGGCAATATCATGTTCTATGGCAACCCGCTTGTTACTGCATACGAGGCTTTCTCGAATGATATCTCTACCGCTTTTATGGTAGACCTACTTTTTACCGTACTGGTTTTTATGTTATGGTCTTATCAGGAAGCGAGAAAACTGGGCATGAAAAATATCGTCCTGTACTGGATTGCTACATTTTTATTTGGGATTGCTGGTTCGTTTCCGTTATTCCTCTATTTCAGAGAACACGTGCGGTTAACATGATTTAACAATCTCAAAACAAACCAAAGCATCGAATTGACATCTAACCTTCATGTTTCAATATAAAAGAAGAATAAAGATGAAAAAGTTGATAATGCTGATGTTATTGGTTTGCGGAGCTTTTGCAATGCAAGCTCAACCAGGAAATAATGATAAAAGAAAACCACCAACCATAGAAGAGCGAACAGCGCGAGCGAAAAAGGAGCTAAACCTGTCCGATAAACAAGCAGGTAAATGGAAAGAGATCCATGAGAAATATGACAAAGAAATAAAAGCTGCTTTAAATGCTAAAGATCGTGAAAAGAGAAAAACTATAACTGACAAATTAGACGCTGAGCTTAATGCTATATTGAATAAAGATCAGAAGAAAAAGTTTATTGAATTGAAAAAAAAGAGATTTAAAGGCAGAAGACCAAAAGGGCGGTAGAGCTTTGTATCTTTTTAAATGAACGCACTGATCATTGTCAGTGCGTTTTCTTTTTCTAAACAACCACTGCTCTCTACCTTTATCCACTGAATGAAGGACATTGAGCAAAGAGAAGACATTGAGATCCTGGTTGATCGATTTTACGAACAAGTGATCGAGGATCCTATTATTAGTTATTTTTTTAACAAGGTTGTCAAGCTTAATTGGGAAAAACATATTCCGGTTATGTACAACTTTTGGGAAACTGTCCTCCTGGCAAAAATCAGGTATAAAGGAAGTCCGATACCTGTACATATTGCCTTGTCCAGTAAAGAACCACTTAAACCCATTCATTTTGAACGCTGGATCCAACTTTGGGAAACCACAGTTCGTACTAATTTCAGTGGGGAAAAAGCAAATGAGGCTGTTAAAAGAGCAAAACTGATGGGAGAGCTCATGATGATAAAAATCAAAAAAAGCAGTGAAGACGGCTTTATTCAATAGCCACATCTCCCATCGATTCTAAAAACCTTAAATGAAAACCAAGCTATACCTGATCATTTTTTTTACTTCTTCAATGTGCCTTGGTCAGGTACCTGGTAATTCATTTAAGAAACTATCACCTGATCAGCTCCAGCAAGACTTTGGTCTTTTCCGATCAGTGCTACTTAATACTCACCCCCACCTAAATCGACTTTATAATTCGCAAGCATTTACAACACAATTAGATCGGTATGAATTCTTGCTCAACGATCCTTTAACATCACTAGAATTTTTTCAGGTCGTTTCTTCTGCAATGTCTGATGTAGGAGAGGCTCATTCACACGTTAACCTATCAGATGAAATCAAAAGTCAGATCAAGGCAAATGGCAAATTGTTTCCATTCGATATTCACTTTTACGAAAAAAGAGCCTTTATTCTAAATGATCTAACAGATGAAACCAGAAAACTTTCAAGGCACGAATTAATTTCTGTTAATGGAAAAAACATTGATGAAATAATCAGTCTATCCGACAGCATTTCATGTATGGGCTCAGCTTTCAATCGCTCCCGAGTTTATCGTAAACTGTCCTACTCCAGAAATTTTGCGCTTGCATATTACTTGTACGTTGATCAGAGCTCATCATATCTCATCGAATACAGGGAGCCAGGAAGTGACGAAATTAAAGCAACGGTGGTCAATGGTATTTCTCCAGATTTTGAAGCGGCTATTACTTTAAGTCCAATAGAAACTACTCCTCCATATTCCTTAACTCTCGATGAAAGTAGAAACGTGGCTATAATTAAGATCAAGACTTTCGCGCATTTCATTATCAATTACAGCATTAAAGAATACCTTAGGTTTTACCAAAAATCTTTCGAACAGATTGCAGAATCAGGCATATCCAATTTAGTTATTGACGTGCGGGGTAATAGAGGTGGCCAAGAAAAACTCGGAGCGCATTTGCTTTCTTACTTAATAGATTATCCTTTTAAGGTGCACGAATATGTTTTTACAAAGAACATTGATCACAAACTCCTGGATTCGTTGAATATATTTCATCACTCATTCAGCAGTAAAAAATTTCAGGTAGTGGATTCCGGATATGTGGCGTCAAATGGCAAAAACGATATTCTGTACTACATAGATCCAACAAAGAAAAACGCATTCAAAGGTGATGTTTACATTCTCACAGATGGCAATTGCTTCTCCGCATGTAACATTTTCATGGCACTGGCTGATCATCATAAAGTCGGTACCATTGTTGGTGAGGAATCCGGAGGGAGTTACCAGGACTCAGAAGGATATCCGGGTGTCATTTTCAAGCTTCCGAATAGTGGATTAGGTATAGATTTCAGGCTGTGGCATCTACGCACTGCTGTTGATAATCCGGGAAATGGAAGAGGTGTTTTACCAAACGTTCCAATCCAACCAACTGTAAATGACATAGTAATGGGTAAGGATGCAGCACTTGAAAAAGTGTACGAACTCATCAGACAGGCAAAGAGTCAGTAATTAGGAATACTTTCGCAGAAAATCTCAAATTACAAAACACACACAAATCTCAATCTGGAAAAAACAAAACTGGCTTTTGCTCATGATTTCGACATTGTTATTTATTTGTGGTTTATGTCTTTTTTTTGATTCTACACTTTCAAAAAACCTCCCAAGCCTGTGATAAGTTATGAATGAATACGAAGAGTTAACAATCCGTCATGCGAAGGTTCTAAAAGACCTGGCTAAAAGATACAACTTGATCAGTGGAGTTCGATTGCTGTTTGCTTTGGCATTTGCAATTAATCTTTATTTCTATATCCAGCCTGGAAACACTTTTTTAATAATTCCTCTCATCATTCTGGCCGTTGCATTTCTTCAGGCGGTTCGGGTACACCAAAGTGTGTCGTGGAAAAAGTTGCTCAATACAGCCCTTTTGAAAACAAACAGACATGAAATCAGTTATTTAAAAGGAAAAGAGATTCCATTCGAAAGTGGTTCCGAATTTATTGACACAAGCCATTCTTATTCTTATGATCTTGATTTCTTTGGTAAGTATTCCTTCTTCCACAATTTGAACCGAACGTCCACCAGAATGGGCAACCGCCAACTGGCATCCTCCCTTCTTTCCCCTCTTCCTCCTCAAGAGATTTTGAACACTCAGCAAGCGATCCGGGAACTTGAGCCAAAGATTGACTGGAGGCAGGAGGTTATGGCGCTTGGAAAAATCAAACCAGATAGTGACGAGAGTTACAAGGCATTAATGAAATGGGCTGCCAAAAAAAATCCTAAAGTGTCGAAGGCAATTGTGGCAGGCTCCTATATCACATCCAGCCTATTGTTAGCCTCCATTTTTATCTACTTCTACACTCCGTTGGAAATAGTTGGGAACATATCATTTCTTTTATTTCTGTTCAATCTGGTATTGCTTGGCACGCAGATAAAAAAGATCCAGGCTGAGATCATTGATTCAAGTGAAATTGATAAAATACTCAAACAGTATAGTCTCATTCTGGAAAAGATAGAGGAAGAACCTTTTGAGTCATCAAAATTGGAAAACCTGAAAAATGGACTCCAAGAAGGAGACTTTACAGCAAGTCGCAAGATTGAACAACTTTCAGCACTATTTGCAAAAATGGATCATGTCCAAAATTTTCTGGCAGGCCTTGTCAATGGATTTTTTCCTTTCCACATTCTAACGCTTGACGCTTTAATCAAATGGCGAAAGGAGTGTTCGACACATGTCTCACAATGGCTAGATGTGATTGGAAAAATTGAAGCCCTAAGCAGCCTAGCAAATTTTGCTCACAACAATCCTTCCTATATCTATCCGGTACTAAACGACAGCAAAGAAATCTCCTTTAAAGACCTTGGTCATCCGCTGATTAGCGCTGAAACCAGAGTAAGTAACGATGTTACATTTAATTCACACAGCTTCTTCATCCTCACTGGTTCTAATATGTCTGGGAAGAGTACGTTCCTGCGGACATTAGGGATCAATATGGTACTTACAACCATTGGTGCTCCTGTCTGTGCCACTAAAGCTAATGTTCACCCACTACCTGTACTGGTATCCATGCGTCTGTCAGATTCATTAAATGAAAGTGAATCCTACTTCTTTGCGGAAGTAAAAAGATTGAAAGAAATAATGGATGGTCTTGAAAGTGAAACAGGATTTGTGCTTTTAGATGAAATATTGCGGGGTACCAACTCTGATGACAAGCGTTCCGGAACAATAGAAGTTATCCGGAATATGGTTGCGAAAAAGGCCATTGGGATGATCGCAACACACGACTTGGAAGTGTGCAACACTGTTAATGAGCACCCGAATATTCTTGAAAACAAATGCTTTGAGGTCGAAATCTCAAACAATGAACTTGTTTTCGATTATAAGCTTCGAAATGGAATCTGCCGAAACAAGAGTGCCACATTTTTGATGGAGAAAATGGGTGTGATCTAATCATTAAACCCAATTCTCACACCCTATCACATAATGCCTGAAATCCAGAAATCAGTCCGATATTTTTAGGGATATCAAGAGAAATCAAGAACTTTTCAAACTTGATTTAAAAACCAACAAGGAAATTCAGCTGACCAAAAATTCTGATTTTGATGCCATGCCCACGTGGAAGTAGTTAGTCCAGGCAAACGATCTGGAATGCGTTGAAGAGAAAAACATAACCCAACCTACCAGTTTTCCTTATTTTTGAAGGTATAGCCCACACTTATGCGCAATTTTTATGAAATCATAAAGGATGGACTTTATTTCAATAAGTTTGAATTGGATGATTCTGTCTGTGTAGAATATAAGTGTCCCCTCGAAGATGACTATATGGGAATCTGCTCACAAACAGATTACGTAGTGCACGTGCTGAGCGGAAAAAAAACATGGAAAACACTGGAGGACGAATGGGTACTGGAAGCGGGACAAACACTATTCATCAAGAAAGGCGCCACACTTATAAGACAGTTTTTTGAAAATGATTTTTGTATGCTTGGTTTTTTCGTTTCCGATGATTTAATAAGGGAAGCTGTAACTGAGCTTGTAGACAGGCCAATCAAGGATCACAAAAGAACATTTCAATTCACCGGTGAAGAATTGTTTTCAAATAATTTTCTGGACAGCTATTTTCAATCCATGTTAATGTTTTTCAGAGGAAAAGAAAAACCATCAAATTCACTACTTAAACTCAAGTTTAAAGAGTTGATCGGACATGTCATCCATAACAATGAAAACCCGCTACTGGCCTCCTATTTTAAATCTGTTGCTACCTCTTCGATTCCATCAATCCCTAACATTATGGAAACAAACTTTTGCTACAACCTGACCATGAAAGAGTTTGCCAAGCTATCCCACCGAAGCCTGTCTACATTCAAGCGGGATTTTCAAAATCATTACAACACCTCTCCGGGTCGATGGCTTCTCAACAAGCGACTTGAACGAGCAAGGAAGTTGATCGTAACAGACAGTCTCACCATTTCCCAGGTAGCGTTCGAATGTGGATTCGAAGACGTTTCTCATTTCAGCAGAAGTTTTAAAGAGAAATTTGGAATTACTCCCAGTAAATACGAAGAAGTATCAACGACACCCTGAACTTCTAAGTCAAATCTTTAAACTTTTCAGCAAAGTTTAATATCTGATCTCGCGCTTTTTTTGTATCAAAAATCGATACAATGGAACCTAAAAAATTAGCGATAGCAGATTGGATCAAACAAACAGATAATCTAGGAAAGACATTTTCCTCCAGAGCTGCAGAATTTGATGAATCCGGAATATTTGTTCAAAAAAACTATGAAGAGTTAAAAGCGAACAGCTATTTCTCCGCAGCTATTCCTCAAGAGCTTGGAGGCGAAGGACTCTCCCATTCACAGATGTGCACCATCATTAGAAGGTTAGCTCACTATTGCGGGTCCACAGCACTCGCCTTTTCCATGCATCAACATTTGATCGCTGCTGCAGTCTGGAAATACAAACACAAAGGAGAAGGAGGGTCGAGCCTGGAAAATATTGCCAAGCATCAACTAGTACTGGTGAGCACTGGTGCCAGGGATTGGTTGGAGTCAAATGGTGAAATGAAAAAAACCGATGGTGGTTATTTCCTGTCAGGAAAAAAACACTTCGCAAGCCAGTCTGTGGCAGGTGATGTTGCAATAACGAGTGCCCCCTATACTAATCCTGAAGGAAAAGAACATGTGCTCCATTTTCCAGTCCCTCTCAACTCCGAGGGTGTTTCCATACTTGATGACTGGAATGTACTTGGAATGAGGGCCACAGGTTCTCAAAGCATCTCTTTTGATAAGGTTTTTGTTCCAGACTCCGCGATTGTATTGGAAAGGCCAAGAGGCAAGTTCCACCCAATTTGGAACGTAGTGCTCACAGTAGCAATGCCATTGATCATGTCTGCCTATGTTGGAATAGCAGAACGAGCCCGTGAAATCGCACTGGAAATGGGCAAAAAATATGCACGCAACCAAAAACACATAGCATACATTATAGGAAAAATGAATAACACACTAATAAGTGCCCAGGCTCAATGGCGAGCAATGTATGAATTAGCCCATGAACTTGATTTTCAGCCAGAGGATGAGTCAACTCTCAAAACATTAAGCTTTAAAACAAATGTATCAGATGCATGCATTCAGACCGTTTCTGAAGCTATGGAAGCGATTGGAGGTCAAAGCTTCTATAAGAAAAATGAGCTTGAGCGCTTGTTCCGGGATGTTCAGGCATCCCCCTTTCATCCACTTCCTAGATGGGAACAGTATGCTTTTACAGGTGAAATGTTGCTTGCAAAATAATGCAACCAGCTTCTCAGCTTCATGTTGGGGTTATGATAGATGAAGCAGCCCTCATCTGAGGGCTGCTTTTCTCAGAACATCTATTGAGGCGTCATACTTAAGATCAATTGATTGTTTCAATTCTCTGAAATGATAAAACAGATACGGAAAAATGAATATAATAAGTAACAAAAAGCAGTTTACGGCAAGAGGCAATCGTTTCGAAATGTTTGGAATCATTCTCGAACTTTTTGCAAAAAGGTGTCTTAGGTTGTTCCGGATCAAAAGCAACTAATATTAGCTCCAAGGAATAAAAGTTTAATAATTTGCTCTTACAACAAGTAAAGAAGGGAGATATGATGGGGTATTTTCTATTTGGAGGTTCAGATTTTATAATGATATTTCAAAAGGAAGCTAAATTCGTTCTGGGAGCTCCAAAAGACGAAGAATATGGCCGATATAAACACCTTTTTATGGGAGAATTGTATGGTCGCCTAATGAGAAGTCAATAATAAGGAGCAATCTCTAGGAGCACGCATACAACTCAGTTGATCCAGTTTTTTTGATCAGTTTTTTCTAAGGTAAAAAACCAATCCACATACTCCGGCTATTATAACTGTGACAATTATTCTACTCGACTCGCCATGAATAGCATGAGTGATTGCGGCACCGATCATGATGACGCCCAGTCCAAGAGCAGCCTTCGAAGCAAACCTGGGAATAAAAATCAGAATGGCACCAATCAATTCCAAGGCTCCTATCACAAGATAGAAATTGTCCGGAAATCCCCATTGATTAAATTCTCTGGCCCAGACATCTGATCTGGTGAATTTCGCCTGTCCGGCCAATATAAATTCAAGCCCCAGCAATACCTGCAGCACCCATGTAACAATGTTTCTAGCTTTTCCTTTTTTCATTTGATCAAATTTTGAGTAATCTTAAAAGTGAAGGGTGCCAACAGATAAAAATGGAAAATCTGACCGTCAGCACGCCCTCACCAGGTTTAAAATAGTTGGAGAAATTTAGGCGGACCAATCATGTCCGACGAGTCACTTTATAAACTGAAACAAAATGATTCCGATTTTAGCAGGAATAAACCTGGATATTCAAATGGCACTACTATTCATAGCCATCCTTGGATTGGTCTGGGCATATTTTCTATTCACTCACCGTAGGGGAAACCTCATTGCGAATCGATTTCTCGCAGTGCTCATTTCTGTGCTAGCCGCTTTCCTTCTACGAAGAACAGCAAATATTGAAGAAGGTAGCTTCAGCCTTTACCTCTACTTTGTATCTCATGGCTTCATTTTTTTGATTGGTCCATCAATCTTTTTTCACATTACATATTTGATTGGAGAAAAAGCATCTTTGGTTCGACTCATAAAACATTTTACCGCAGCTATATTAGCAATCGTACTAATGACGATTTTGTTTTTCCTGCGAGATAGAATCGATAAAATAGAAGATCACACGGTTTTAAAAATCACCTCAATTATTTTCATTAGTCTCCAGGTCATTCACCTTTTGGGATATCTCATTTACTCAGGCAAACTGGTTACCAGTTATGCAAAAAAATGTGAGTCCTACTATTCAACACTTTCCAGAATCAATTTAAGATGGGTTAAGCAACTCCTTTGGACTACGTCTATCCTGGGAGCAGCAATTTTCGGAATGCATGTGCTAATCATTTCCGGAGGGTACTATGAAATCAATAACACGGTGGACTTCCTCTTCTTGCTTCTCATTTCAATTATAATCGCGAGTATCGTATACAAATCATGGAGGCAGCCGGAAATCGTTTCCGGTCTTTACGAAGAAACGGGTAAATACAAAAATTCACCGCTCTCAGATGCTGATTCAAACGAGCTTAAAGAAAAACTGGAACATTTATTAGTACAGGAAAAAGCTTACCTAACACAGGAGCTTAATCTTAATCAACTAGCAGAACTTATTGGTACCCAGTCGTACCTCCTCTCCCAACTGCTTAATGAAAAATACGGTGAAAACTTTTTCAATTTCATTAACGGCCATCGGATCAATTTTGCAATGCAGAAAATCCAGGAAGGACACCTCTCTTCACGAACACTAGAAGCCATAGCTTATGAATCCGGATTTAACAGCAAAAGCACATTCAACCGTGCTTTCAAAAAGAAAGTAGGGTGCTCACCTAAAGAATTTTATAAGTCTGTGAAGGCCCAATCTATCAACGAAAATGGATATTAAAAAAGGCGAGGGTTGCTCGCCTTTGGGTCGGTGTGGTCTGCGAAGAATGTCACAAATCCAATCTAACCTCCTTAAAGATCTGACGGATTGTCAAACCTTATTCAATATACAGATTTGTCAACTTGAAACCAAGTGGATTAACTTATTTCAATATCAAAAAGGAAAATAACTTCAAGCTCCAAACTTTTGCAGGAATTCTTTCCTGTAACTACTCCCAATCGGAAGTATTGTTTTACTGATTTTTACCTGATGAGTCTCGATAATACTAACATGATCATGACCTACCACATAGGATTTATGGATCCTTGAAAACCGGTCCTCGGGTAGCCATGAAAAAATATCAGCCATGTTCGCTCTAATCAGGATTTTCCGTTCCATGGTATTCACCTCCAGGTAATTGCTCTGTTTAGAAATAAATTGAATATCAGACAATTTAACACGATGGGTTTGCTTTCCGCTTTTCAGGGAAATCATATCATCTTGACTATTTATTCCCGGTAAAGGCTCAACTTCAGCTTTACTATTGAAAACCTCCTGGGCTTTTCCTATTGCTCTCAAGAAACGCTCAAAAACAATTGGTTTTACAAGATAATCAAGGGCATCCCATTCATAACTCTCAGCAGCGTAGCTCGAATAGGCAGTAGTAAATATGATTAAGGGTTTTCTTTTAAGTGCCTTGAGAAATTGAATACCAGTCAAATTAGGCATATTCACATCCAGGAAAACCAGGTCAATCAATTCCTTTTGCAAAAAATCCAAGGCCTTCAGCGGATTTCTAAACTCTCCCCTCAAATTTAATGACGGTGTTTTCTCAACATATCTTTTCAATACATCAATCGCGTGAGGTTCATCATCAAGAATAATACAATTCATACGTTAAGCCTCAGTTCAATTTCAAAAGATTCATCCGTTTTGATGATGTCTAATTTATGCTTGCCGGGATACAATAGTTCCAATCTTCGTTTCACATTTTCCAAGCCAATACCACTGGATTCTGATGCTCCAATTTCTTTGACATTATTAAAATTAAAACACCTAAAATCAATACGCTCTTGTGTCACTTTGATTGATATATCAATCTTCGATTTTTCTTCTATCCGAACCCCATGTTTGAACGCATTCTCAACAAACGGAAGTAGAATCATTGGTGCTATGACAGCTTTTGCCGTATTTCCCTCTACATCCATATTTACTTCTAACTCCTTCTTTGTAAACCTCATCTTTCCCAACCCAATAAAATCTTCCAAATGAGCTATTTCGCTACTCAAAGAAACCCGGGTAGCCTTACTGTCATACAGCATGTACCTCATTAGACCCGACAACATGGAAATCGATGTAGCTAACTCTTCATTTTTATCTCGCTGAGCAATGGAAAAAAGGTTATTCAAGGTATTGAACAAAAAATGGGGATTTATCTGGGCATGAAGAAAGTCCAATTCCGTGGTGAGCTGACTTTCAATAAGCACCCTCTTCTGGCGCTCATTTTTAAATGATTCTCTAACAAAATAGATGGTCAAACTGACCAGTGTAATGACCAGGTACATCAATGGGTTAACCCAAATCAACCAGGATGGATGATGAACCATATGTTCAAGTGAAAACCGCTGAAACTGCCATGAAATCAGAATTTCAACGTATGGAAACAGGACGAGAAGCACGCCCATTAAAAGAAACACGAAAAGCATGCTCCTCCTCTTAAATAAAGGAATGATCCATCTCCATAAAATAAAGATATAGATAAACTTGGCAAGAATTCCGGGCAGCATCCCGTAAAACTAAATAACGTCAATTAGCCCATTCGCTTGATGTGACAAACAATACCAAAACTGGTGGAAAACACCTGGTTTCTGTGATTTGGGCACAGATAACAATAAAAGTTTACTTGCAATCAATTCCCTCCTGTTAGTCACAATTTGTTGTACAAAGGTCCAGGGCAGGGTAGCCTTGAATTTTAAAGTCAAAAAAACAAAAATCATGAAAGCACTACTACTACTCCTGGCCCATCTGTATACATTTTCAGCTTTTGAAATAGGTAAAGCACATACAGCCAATTATGAATTCTCCAATGGTCAG
Source organism: Cyclobacteriaceae bacterium (assembly GCA_028278585.1). Classification (GTDB taxonomy): domain Bacteria; phylum Bacteroidota; class Bacteroidia; order Cytophagales; family Cyclobacteriaceae; genus Ekhidna. The sequence continues at coordinate 37,331 of JANQEC010000410.1, forward strand.
TGGTTTGATGGAAAAAAATTCATCAAGAAAACCATGTACTCTGTAAATGGAGTCTGGGTGGATAAACGACCGGAACGCATTGACTCATTGTTTGACCTTCAAAATAACTTTATCCTTCCACCTTTTAGCGAAGCTCATACACATGCGTTGGAGGGAATAGGTCATTACAAGCAAACGATTGAAAAATATTTAAATGATGGAGTCTTTTATGTAAAGAACCCCAACAACATTGCTCCCTGGACAAAAAATCTGAAAACTGAAATAAATGGCCCTTCCACATTGGACGGATCTTTTGCAAACGGCGGTCTCACCTCTACCGGTGGGCATCCGGAAATTTTGTATGAAGATCGTATTAGAGAGCAAGTCAGTGCCTACATAGACAACGCCCCACGCGGGTACTTTAAGAACAAATCCTACTTCACTGTAAACTCAGAAAAAGAGTTTGAAGCGCAATGGCCCTTGATCCTTGAAGGAAAACCTGATTTCATCAAAGTATACCTTGCCAATTCAGAAGATATTGATGGTGTCCCTCCTGTTTCTAAGTATACCTTGCGCAAAGGTCTTGACCCTACCTTAGTTCCAATTATTGTTAAGAAAGCTCATAAGGAAGGTCTAAGAGTAAGTGCGCATGTTGAAACCAGAGTCGACTTTTTGGCAGCATTAAATTCAGATGTAGATGAAATTACACATACCCCGGGTTTTTATCTATTTTCAAAAGATGAACTTGACAGATATCGTCTTAGGGAGGAGGATGCAAAACTCGCAGCTAAAAAAGGAGTTTTTGTTGTTACAACACTGCTATCGAGAAACCTTACAGAAGATCCTGGGTTAATGCCGTTTGTGAAGGAAATGCAGGCATACAATCTTTCACTACTCCACAAACACAAAGTGAAAATTGTGATTGGCGGAGATCACGCTCCAAGTCCATGGGCTGAAGTATTGGCACTTTTGGAACTGGACATTTTCGACAATCTAACAATTCTCAAAATGTGGTGTGAAGTTTCACCCCAAACGATTTTTCCCGATCGAAAACTTGGACAGTTCAAAGCTGGATATGAAGCAAGCTTTATCGGCATGGAGGATAATCCAATTTTAGATCTCACTAGTGTGACAAAAATTACCAAGCTGGTAAAGCAAGGACACCCAATAGAAAAAACAATTAACACTCCTCCTATTACATCTCATGGATCGAATCATTAGGGATTCCGTGAATCTTGTCGGCTCAAACGGTCTTGATCGAAGGAAAAAGATTAGAAAAGTGGGCCCATCATAAGGAGGAGAAAATCCTGGTATCTATCCGGGATTGTGTTAATGTTTTCTTAAAGCCTCAGAAAGTTTCGACAAATTCTTAATTAAAAGTTATCTAGCAGTAAACCGAAGTAAAGAAGAGCCCGAAATATTGTCCCCATTTCTATTCTTCAATTCCAGGAATTCTGAAGGATGAATCTCAACAGCATAATATATCCCATTCTCGTCGACTTACATATGGCAAAAACTATAACACTTAGTACGCTCGCCCTGCTCTTGGTTACCAGTTGTACTGAAAATAAGAAGGCGATTCTGGAGGAAAAAGTCAAAAAATATTTTGCAGCCTGGAATAGTCAGGATTTTGAATCTTCTGATTTCGCATTATTTAAAAAAGATACCAGCTACACCTGGCATGGTAAAAAGGAGGGTCAGGGTAATCGTTCCATATTCAATCCGAATTCTGGTTGGAAGCAGTGGGATAAAGCGTGGAAAGGAACCTATACCTATAAGGATGTTCAAATAAATACAGAAGAAATGATGGTAACTGGTGAGTTTAATGAGACCACTGATTTTCTAAAGCAAATAGGTATGTCGGAGGGTTTTTCAGCAACAGTTACTTTTTGGTTTGATGATGATTACCGGGTTAAAGAAACACTCTATGCCTGGAAGCCTGACAATCGAAGTATGCACGAACAGATCAAACCATTGGTTGAGTGGGCCAAACAAAATGATTCAATCACCATCTATCAGATTTACCTTCAAGACGGATTTAGGCCAAGCACTGAGACAGCCATAGAATGGAAAAAACTCCTTGATGCCTATACAAAAGCTGGTGGGAAGTTTACCTATTGATAACCATTTAATGATTGAAGGATTCTTGTATTTTCTTTAGAAGATAGCTTACTTTATTATGCCTAACCAACCGGTACTATGGAAGCAAAAGCCAAAGCGAAGCCTAAAACCAAAAAACAGCTAACAGATGAGAAGACCAAACTCAATAGAGAAATTAGGTCCAGGAAAGCTGAATTGGATGTATTGAATTCCAAAATTGGTGATTTGGAAAAGCTTTCCGACAAGAGAGAAGTACTTCAAAATGAAGTAGACGAACTAACCCAGAAGAAACTCGAACTTGGCAAATTGACCGTCCAGCAGCAAAGCGTTTCTAATGAAGTAAAGGAGCTTAATGACGAGAAGAAAAAACTAAACACTTTCATAAAGAACAATAAACCAAAGAAAGAAACGCTTGAATCCGAGCTTGGTGAATTAGAAAACAGGAAAGAGGATCTTGAAGGAAAAGTTGAAACCCTTTTACAGAACGGCAAAAAGGCCCAAACTAATGTGGTGCATTTAAAAGAAGAGAAGGAAAAATATGATGCGGCTATAGCTGAGTTAAAATCAGAATACGGGCTTTTTCCCAGAGATCTTAAGGAGATGTCAAGAGACTCGATATCTCAGGTAAAAAAATATTCATTCCTGGCAACCTTATCTACAATCGGAATTTTGGTGACAATGGGACTTCTTGTCTTCTTTCTAATACAACCCATAATTGAAAATGCCTTTGTGGACAGTTTTTCAGATCCCAATCTCGTGTTTTACACAATTTTATCAACCAAAATATTATTGTTCGCAGGACTTGTATTCTTCATTGTAATACTCCTTCATTTAACCCGAGGGTTTGTTTCTCAATACATCAAATCCAGGAATCGGCTGACATCTTTGAGAGTTACTGATTACCTGGTTGATCGAGTACAATCCTCTTCCAACGGAAAAGCAGATGCTGATTTACTTAAGGATCTGCTACCTAAAATCGTAGACCTGGATAGTGCTTTTGATAGATCCAAATAAGTCATTGGTAAAATAGAAAAGAAAGACACAATTAAAGATATCGTCGTACTTGGAGGAGGGTTAATGGGAAGCGCCACAGCCTGGCAACTATCAAGAGCAGGCGAAAGAGTGCTACTCCTTGAGCAGCAGGATAAAGAATATACATTTGGTTCAAGTTATGGTGAGGCCCGTATTTGTCGCAGCCTCGGTCCCAAAAATGACATTTGGTCCTACCTTCACCGAAGAGCCCTTGAAGAAACAGAGACTCTTCTGGACTTTCTCAACTCTAATGACAATGCGCATCACTCGATGGAGGATATTTATACTGATTCTCCGGTCACTTATATCCTTCATACGAACAAGGCTGAAGCTGTTCAGCGGATGCTGAAACAACAAGATGATCCTTACACGTGCGCTGCCACCCCGGAAGAGGCATTTAGTAAATTCGGCGTTATCATTCCTAAAGATAGGATTGTCATTCAGGAGTACAAGAAATACACGGGTACTATGAACCCAAAAACGCTCATTGAAAAATTGCATAAGGGAATTTCAACTAAAGGGAGTGAGATCCGATATAAACGTCAAATAAAAAGTGTAGAGCGAAAGACAGGTTGCTACGAGATCGAAGTGCTAGATAAAGATAAAGGAGCCACTGAATTCATAGAAGCAAGAAAAATCGTATCTGCACCCGGGCCATATAACGGAATTTTACTTAGAGATATCGCTCCAATCATCGCTGATTTGATAGCCCCAAAGCGTGTATTCCTGGCATTTCTTAAAATTGATCCATTGAGATTTGAAAGCTACTCTCCTGAGCAAAAGCAAAAGGTGTTCAATTTCTACCCACTCCTGGACCTTGGTCCTGATCACATATTTTCAATGGTCGAAAAAAGGGATGAGAATGGACATCCTCTTATCAAGGTCGGAGGACATTTTCTCCGTGAAGAAATTTCCAATCTGGATGATACATGGACAAAAGAACTAACCCACAATGAAATCGAATGGTGTAAAAAAAGCACTGTCGACTATTTCAAGTTTCTCAATGTCCCACTAGAGACACAGCATCTGCATTATCAACAAGGGTATTCCTGTGTATATTCTTTAACAGAGTCAGAGGTACCTATTGTATCAAATTTACCCAACAAAGACAATTCACCCGATCCAAACGGAGTGCTTCTTGGAGGTATGTCTGGTGTGGGAGCCAAGGGGTCATTGATGTATGGACTTCTGGCAGCTCACCTCCTATTGGAAAAAAAAGAAGAAGGATTCATGTATCAGAAAGTGAAAAAGGCCTTGCATTTAGGTAATTCTACTCAGTAAATATTTGATTTATCAAACAATGAGTGGAATCGATTACAGAGGCGTTATAGTAGAAAGCAGGCTTCATCAATAAAATTTTTATTTTTTAAACATTTATTAATCATATTCGTATCCATAACTTAAACAATTATTAAAGTAATGGAATTAGTCGGATCGCTTGAGGAAATTGTATTGATGATCCTGCTCAGGAATGATAAGATCAATAGTGTGGAAATTGCAAAGGAATATTACAATGCCATTGGCAAAAATCTGTCCGTTCCCAGTATTCATGTGACGTTAAAACGAATGCAAAAGAAAGGATGGGTGAAATCTGAATTTGGATCTCCAACTGCAGAAAGAGGCGGAAGAAGAAAGCGGATTTATTGGGCGACACCTAAAGCGTATGATCTCCTTAGTGAACTAACAAAAGCAAAATTTGAGCTTTGGAAGGGAATCACCAAACCATCACTTCAATATGTCCATACCTAGTCCACCAAAATGGGCCAACTGGCTAATAGAGAAGTTATGTCCCGCATCCAGACTTGAAGAAGTGCAAGGGGATCTCCACGAAGCATATCACTGGCGAGTATCCGAATTTGGTACCACTAAAGCCAAGTGGCTCTTTGTGGCGGAGGCAGTCAAGTCATCAAGAATATCCTCATTAACTCCATTCAGACTATTAAATCAACACCTCATGATGTACAAAAATTATTTCAAAACCGGTTGGAGATTCTTGAAAAAGAACAAACTCTATTCCAGTCTTAACATTCTTGGATTAGCAATGGGCATTTCCTTTTGCTGGCTGGCCTACCTCTATGCTGATGATGAAATGAACTATGATAAATACCTTGAGCATCATGAGGAAATGTACAGGATCGTCATTGATTTTAAACGTGGTGATGACTTGCACCACATTGGAGGTAGCTCCAATGCCATGTCCGTACAATTCCGTGAAAAAATCCCGGAAATTGATCAAGTAGCTCGAATAAAATCTGATTTTGGATTGATCCGAAAAGATGAAGAAGTGATTGAACAAAGTTTGATTATGACTGACAAAGAGTTGATCACGCTGTTAGAACTAAACTTCCTGGAAGGAGCTCCTGGCAATTTCGACCAGCCAAATGACGTGATTATTTCTGAAACTTTAGCAGGTACATTAAACTTGAGAGGAAAGGCAGTGGGTAAGATCTTGTCATTAAACCGAGGTGAGGATTTTGAGGATTTCATCATCCGAGGTGTCTACCAGGATATCCCTGAAAATACATCTGTAAGACGCCATCTGATCATGTCATATTCCAATTATTTGGCAAACGCTCCTGAACGAAGGCTTACCCAGTGGTTTGACTTAAACATGAATACCTTAATCAAGCTTCATGATAAACGAACAGTAGCAGTCGTTCAAAAAAAAATGGATGAGCTCCATAAAGAAAACGAACCGGATAGTGATGCAGAAGTTAACATTAGGCTTCAACCCATGTCTCAAATTCATCTTAACCAGGATTATGGTCATTACAATGGGATCGCACGTGGCGGTAATGTGGACATGATCCAACTCTTCGCCGGTATTGGAATCTTCTGTCTGATAATCTCAATGATCAACTATTCCAACTTCAATATATCACTGTACATCAACCGGTCCCGTGAAGTTGCCTTGCGAAAAGTGATAGGTGCTGAAAAAAGAGGCATTTTTAGTCAGTTAATTGCAGAGTCTTTTCTATCCTCGTTCATTGCAGGATTGTTGGCTCTTGTAGTCTTGATCATGATTTTACCGTTATTCTCATCCTTTGTGGAAAAAAGTTACACAGCTGGATTTTTGATCAACCTAAGATTTATAATTGGTGCAATAGTAATCCTGACCGCAACTGCTGTTATTAGTGGCTTCTACCCTGCCCTCATCTTGTCAAGGTTCTCAATTGTTAAATCATTAAAAGGTGAACAGAAAATCAGTTCCGGAAAATGGATCACACAGACGCTGCTTGGTGTTCAGTTCATTCTTGCAACAGGTTTGGTTGCAGGGATGCTGACCATGAGAGAGCAGGTAAAATTCCTCTCCTCTTTCGATACCAAAATCAATTATGAAAATGTCATTTATCATGACTACATCCCTGCTGAGGAAAGTCAGGTTAAAAAATTTATGCTTGACCTTGAACAACTTCCTGAAGTTGAACAAGTAGCAGCTATTTCAGGGTACAATGGAACACGTCTTGTTTCTGAGGAGACTCAATTTGATGTCCGACACCTCAGAATTGATCGAGATCTTATGAGTCTTTTGGATATAGAAATTGTTGATGGTCGGAATTTCAACGAAGAAATTGTTTCGGACAAAGCACAAGGTGTGCTTGTCAATCAAGCATTTGTCGAACGTATGGGGTTAGCAGATCCTATCGGGAAAGTCATCCCTTTTAAATACAATGAACTTGAAAACCCTAAAGTCATAGGTGTTGTAGAGGATTACCACTTTGAATCCGCACGAAACGCGGTAGATCCGTTGGTTATTTACCAGTCAGAACAGTACCCGATTCAATCTGTATATGTCAAGTTGAATAAAGCTGCAACTTTCAACAAAGAAAGGTTTGAGCAGCTATGGATAAAGAATTTTGATCCTTTTCCATTTGAATTTAGCTTTTTGGAAGAAGAGTACCTGGCGGCATATGAAGCTGAAAACCAAATGATGCAGCTTGTTGGAATCGGCTGTATTGTTTCCATTTTTCTAGCAGGCATGGGGTTGCTTGGAATTGTTGGACTACAACTGAATCAACGATTCAAGGAGATCAGCATTCGAAAAGTATTGGGAGCAAGTTCTGTGAATCTTTACCAGGTATTTACGAAAAAGTACATCTTTATTGTTGCTATTGGTCTGGCAGGGGGGCTAAGTCTTGGCTACTATATGATCGAAGACTGGCTTGGCAACTATCCTTTTCGGGTGGATTTTGGAGTCGGCATAATTTCGCTCACGGTTTTTTTGACCCTGGCAATCGCATTGATCACCATTGTCTCTCAGGTTTTCAAAGTAGTAAGGGCCAATCCAGTTAAATTTCTAAGAGACGAGTAGATGACTCAGTCTTCCCCCTCTTCTTGAAAAACAATGGGATCCGGAAACATAGAGGCTAAAGAGAACCAATAGCCCATATAAGAAAATGTAGTTCCCAACCGCTCCCCGAGCCCTTCTCCGGAAACTACCTCTCCAAACAGGTTATAACCGTTACCTTCTGAATCCTCCATTACTATTCCAGTATCTTCAATATTTGATGCCAGTTGTAACGTGTTGGCATTTGCCTTGTAAGAAATGATGAATTTGAAACCAGAATGAGATAAAAGAACGGTAGAGTTGTCAATAGTAAGATTAAATCCTTCTCCAACAAATTGATCGAATGAATAGACCTGTGCTTTTACCGAATCGATAATTATATGTGCTCTTTCATAATTTGACATTCTCGAATCCTTAGGCGAATAAGGAAAAGCTGGTACACTGTTTATTGGCACCTGGCTACTAAATGGTGGATTGACATAATTGCGACTAAACCCGGTTTCACCAGATAGTACCAGGGCATTTGGAAAAAAAGTTTTCACACCGGCCCAGGACATTTCAAGAACAGGAAGAAATTCAAGGTTTTGACAAGCTAGCTCTCCATTGATTGCCTGGGTGGTCATTTGCGCCCATTTTGTATCCGTATTTCTATCATACATGACCAAATTGGAATTATAAAGAAGTCCGGAAACACCCAAGGTAGTCACCTCACCACCGATTGCTCTATTAAAAGCGAGTGCCGTACCTGTCTGCGGACAAAGTGTAACTGCTATTGGTTTGTCTTCAAACATGTCGTTAACTATTTCATGCTGATCTAAAATTCTTTGGGGATAAGCTTTGATCACATCTCCCACCTTAACGACAATCACCAACTCATCATCTTGTAAATTTTGAACCTGACTAACGCTAACGAACAGTGGGTTATCAATGGAAGGAATCCCATCCTTACCAACTCCCCCGTCCACAACAGTTTGAGTAGGAATGGTCCATCCATTTTCTAATACCTCACAAGCTTCTCGAAAATTATCAATAGGTGGGACAAATACAGAAGGCTCTTCTCCACCACAGCTCATGAACCCAACGGCCGTGCTTGCAACCAATGCTATCAGTAATCCTTTTTTGATCTGTCGCATAAGGTTATAACCATTCTCTACATATATACGCTTATTGCATTACAAGTCTCTGTAAACCAGCCGACATAAAGTGATTTTAGCGATCCATTTAGAAGCCCTTTTTTACCCGGATAATGTCTAATTTAATACTTATGTTGAAATGGGGCACCCTTCCACTTATGCTTTTGGCCTTAAACGGATTTGGTCAGACTTGCTGTTCTGGTGGTGTTCCGTTATCTGCTAATATTGGATTTCCTGCTGCAAGCAAAGGAAGTTTTCAGTTTTCATTGACTCATGATCTCAATGTACTCCGAACACTCAAAAATGGATTGGAAAAGTTGGATGATCGGTCCAGGACGCGTAGAACCCATTCTATGCTTTTTTCAACCGGATACACTTTTTCTCCCCGAATCTCAGCTGATGTTTCGCTTTCATATGTTTGGCAACAAAGAATCATAGATCGAACAGGACTGCCTAAAAACATAGAGCGAACCAAAGGAATTGGAGATGTTATGTTACTTCTCAAATACCAGGTAACTAGCCCTGGGAATCAGGACATGGCATTGTTATTAGGGGTCGGTGGCAAACTTCCAACCGGAAAAACAGCAATGGAGTCTGACGATGGAATTCCACTTAACCTGGATCTCCAGCCGGGCAGTGGCGCCTTCGATGGAATTTTCTGGGCATTGTTCACGCGAAAACTGGGATTTAGGCCATCTGCATCACTTAATGCATTGGCTGTGGCAAGGGTGACAGGAATACATGATACATTTCGTCAGGTTCAGACCTACGAGATCGGAGATAACTACCGGATTCATCTGGGTATATCTGATCAATTCGTCATTGGAACTACCCTGTTTAATGCCTCCATGAACCTTCGATACCGACAAGCATTCAAAGACAAGATTGATGGACAGGAGTTATCAAATACCGGTGGAAAATGGGTTTTCTTAAACCCTGAAATACGTTTGCCGCTCAGCACTAGTCTATCTCTATCTTTACAGGTAGAGCTTCCTATCTATGCCAACATTACAGGTGAGCAGCTATCCACAACTTACAGAACCACCAATGGTTTCTACTATACGCCACAGTAGCTATCAATCTTTTATTCTCACGCAATAAAGGTTTCCATCGTAGCACCCAAAGAATACCTTTTTGTCAATTAAAATTGGAGATGAAAAGACACCATTGGGTAATTCTACTGAATGGATCACTTCGCCATTGGTTCTGTTTAACAAAAACAATTTGCCAGTATCACTCCAATTGTAGCCATTGCCTGCAGTGTAGATCAACCATTTCTCTGTTAATATCGGTTTAGTATAAATGTTCTTTTTTCCATTCTGATTCCAAAGAGGTCGACCCATGTTTGGTTGAAATGCATACATGGAAAAATTATCTGATCCTCCTATGTATAAAGTGTCTCTGAATATAACTGGATCACCGATCATCCAACCGCCTTTTGCATCGGTATATGTCCACTCCTTCTCACCAGTCCGCACGTCCAGTACATTCATCATGTGATTTCTCGCTCCAAAAAAAAGCAGGCTATCATATTCAAGGAATTCAGAGACTACCCCGCCAAAAGTGTTATATAGTTTTTGCCGGTACGTCTTTTTCTTCCAGATATACACTTTTTTCTCCAGGTCGTAGGAGTAAACAACTCCATTCCAATCGCCAAAAAAAAGTAGACCATTGTTTACCAACGGAGAAGAACGAATAGGTGAATTCTCATCTGAATTTAATGACAATTCTATTTTTCCGGTTTTGGCATCAAGTCCATAGAGTTTGCCATTTCCAGATCCTATGTAAATAGTACCGTCCACAAGAGTAGCGACCGATCGCTTGTCATCAAAGGGATCAATTTTGTAGTTGTACTTTTTTTCCTGGTATGTAAAAGAATGCGGTTCCATTCCTGTGTCAAACTTCCAAAGTTCCTTGCCATTTGAACCCTTAACGAGGTAGAAAACATTGGCCGATTCAAAGAACACATTACCCTCAACAACCAAGGCCTTTGCCTGGATGTTACCCTTTGTCTCAAGCTTCCACATTTCCTTACCAGAAGATGCATCAACCGCATAGAATACTCCTTCCGTATCTCCGATGTAGATCGTTCCGTCTGTTTCTACTGGTGAAGCCAATATCCTGGAGCTTGTCTCAAACTTCCAGGCTGTTTCCAGTTCTTGTGCAAAAACAGATGTGTTGAACATAAAAATTAAAGACCATGTGGCCCAACAAAGTGTATACTTTTCCATAAAAAAGATAGTTTTTAGCAAGCCTAACGAGATCGAAAAAAGAAGTTGGTGAATTTAGTTTTCCAAAACCTTTGCAAAACCTTTTCATTTAATTTGCAGACGAAATGGAAGACCCACATAAACATCCGCTAAAAAACCCTGAATACATCATCGCATTTGGAGTTGTGCTAATAAGTGTCTGTGCGTTGGTAGTTTCGATCCGGCAGACCAATATCATGTCTGAACAACGAGCATTGATGCATGAACAAGCCAAAGCAGCTGTTTGGCCAAGACTCTCTATGGGGGTAAGTAAGTCGCACTCATTGGAAGACAGAAGCGTTACAGATTACAACATTAATCTGAGTAATGCTGGTGTTGGCCCTGCGATCATTAAACATGTGCAGGTAACTTATAAAGGAGCATCTGTTAAATCCTGGTGGGAACTATTTGATCAGTTTGAAATGGATGAATCAATTCCAAGATATATCTCCAATTCAAACATCAGTAGAAATATTGTTCGGGGCGGTGATAATGTAAGGGTGTTGCGGCTCACTGATAATCTTCCGCTAGCGAATGAATTTTATACGCATGCCAGCAGCATTAGCTATGAAATATACTACGAGTCTATTTATGGAGATATGTGGAAATACAGTCTGACCGGAACGGAAGAAGTAACTGAATTGTTAGAAACCAAACCTACCTTTCCTAAGGAACAGGCATTTGATCACTAGCTGCTTGCTACGAACTTTTCAAATCCATCTACAATTTTCTCAACCTCGTCGCTCCCAATGGCTTCTGAGATGAACAAGGTTTCGAACTGAGAAGGAGCCAGGTAAACTCCAGATTTCAACATGTGCCTGAAGTAGCGACCGAATTTTTCAGTATCGCAATTTTTTGCTCCGGCAAAATCAGAAACTTTTATATCTGTAAAAAACAAGCTAAACATACTTCCAATGTGATTCATGGTGTAATTCAAGTCGTGTTTCTCTAAAACAGATTTGTAACCATCAACGATTTGCTTAGTCGTTTCTTCAAGTCTTGTATAGATATCTGATTGCGTATTCAGAAGATTTAATTGAGCCCACCCTGCAGCCATTGCCACGGGATTCCCTGAAAGCGTACCAGCTTGGTAGACTGGTCCTTCAGGCGAAACAAAATCCATGATCTCTTTTTTACCTCCATACGCTCCAACAGGCATCCCCCCTCCGATTATTTTTCCAAGTGTAGTTAAATCAGGTTTAACATTGAATACTTCCTGGGCTCCGCCATTTGCCAGGCGAAATCCTGTCATCACTTCATCAAAAATCAGGATAATGCCATTTTCATCACATATTTTCCTGAGTTCTTCAAGAAATCCTTTTGCAGGAAGGACACATCCCATGTTTCCGGCAACAGGTTCCAATATGATCGCTGCGATCTCATTCTGATTGGCATCAACTAGCTCTTTTACCTTTTCCAGGTCATTGAAGGGCGCAAGCAGGGTGTCCTTTGCGGTACCTTCCGTTACACCGGGACTGTCAGGCGTTCCCATCGTGATCGCACCACTACCAGCAGCGATCAGAAAAGAATCTCCATGACCATGATAGCATCCTTCGAATTTCAGGAATTTATCACGTTTGGTGTATCCTCTTGCCAAACGGATTGCTGACATAGTTGCTTCCGTTCCAGAATTAACCATCCGGACCTTCTCAACGGACGGAATCATTTCAACTATAAGCTCGGCAACCTCCACTTCTTTCCTTGACGGAGCACCAAAAGAGGGCGAGTCTTTCA
>JANQEC010000411.1 GCA_028278585.1 Cyclobacteriaceae bacterium
TGCCGGTGTTTATGTACCGGCCGATGTCTACGTGAGGTACCTTAGAAATAAAGGTGAAGATGTGGCTTTTGTATGTGGTTCGGATGAACATGGAGTTGCGATTGAATTGCGAGCTCGGAAAGAAGGAAAAAGTCCACAAGAAGTTGTTGATTTTTACCATGAACAGATAAAGCGCTCATTTGAAAAATTTGGAATAAGTTTCAATATCTACCACCGTACTTCGGCAAAACTTCATCATGAAACTGCATCTGAGTTTTTTGAGAAACTTTATAATGGTGGAAAATTTACGGAGACAACTTCCGAACAGTTTTATGACGAAAAAGAGAAACAGTTTCTGGCAGATCGGTACATAAAAGGGACGTGCCCGACATGCAGTTTCCCGGAAGCCTACGGTGATCAATGTGAAAATTGTGGATCGACATTGAGCCCCTCAGAACTGATCAATCCAAAATCCATGCTGAGTGGGGAGGCCCCGGTTCTGAAAGAAACCAAACACTGGTATTTTCCGCTCGATCAGTATGAACCATGGCTGAAGAAATGGATATTGGAAGATCACAAAGAATGGAAAGCAAATGTTTACGGACAATGTAAAAGTTGGATTGACAATGGGTTAAAGCCCAGACCAATGACGAGGGATCTTTCCTGGGGAATCCCGGTTCCTATTGAAGAAGCAGAAGGAAAAGTATTGTATGTGTGGTTCGATGCACCTATAGGGTATATTTCTGCAACAAGAGAATGGGCGAAGCAAGAAGGAAAAAACTGGGAAGATTATTGGAAATCGGAGGATACACGATTGCTTCATTTTATAGGGAAAGACAATATAGTCTTTCACTGTATTACTTTTCCAGCACTGTTGAAAGCTGAGGGTTCTTATATCGTCCCTGAGAACGTCCCGGCTAACGAATTCCTGAATCTCGAAAACAATAAGATTTCCACCTCAAGAAATTGGGCTGTTTGGTTGCATGAATACCTTGAAGAGTTTCCGGATAAGCAGGATGTTTTGCGGTACGTGCTGACAGCCAATGCGCCCGAAACAAAAGACAACGATTTCACCTGGAAGGATTTCCAAACACGGAATAACAGTGAATTAGTTGCCATTTTTGGAAATTTTGTAAACAGGGCGGTGGTATTAACCCACAAATATTTTGATGGCAAGGTTCCGGATGGAAACGATCTTCAGCCAATTGATCAGGAAGTGATAGCAACTTTAAAGGCAATCCCTAAAAAGGTTGAAGACGCGCTGGATCAGTTCAAATTCAGGGAAGCACTGAATAGTATGATGGAGTTGGCTCGAGTTGGGAATAAGTACCTGGCGGATACAGAACCATGGAAATTGATCAAAGAAGATGAAGCCAGGGTAGGGACCATTTTGAACATTGCGCTTCAGATATCAGCGAATCTCTCCATACTTTGCGAGCCTTTCTTGCCTTTTACCGCTAAAAAGCTGGTTGATGTCCTGAATATTGATATGAAGAATTGGATGGAGGCAGGAAACGCCGATCTGTTAAATAGCTCACACCAACTGAATCAAGCTGAATTACTTTTCGAAAAGATCGATGATAAGGTAGTGGAAGCGCAGGTAAACAAACTGTTAGAAACAAAAAAGATGAACGAAGAAGAGAACAATGAACCGGAATTGACAGCATTGAAGGATGAGATCATTTTTGATGATTTTACAAAAATGGATCTTAGAGTGGGAGAGATCAAGACAGCAGAGAAAGTAGAGAAATCGAATAAGCTGTTGAAATTTACGGTTGATATCGGGCTTGAAACCCGTACCATCCTGAGTGGGGTGTCAAAATTCTTCACACCTGAGGAAATGGTTGGTAAAAAGGTAGTAGTGATGGCCAATCTCGCCCCGCGCAAAATGATGGGTACTGAATCTCAGGGGATGTTATTGTTCGCTGAAAACGCTGGCGGAAAGCTCGTGCTGGTCAACCCTGGTGATGAAGCTGAGAACGGGGCTGTTGTAGCTTAAATCAATAATCCTTTTTGATCCAATAAGAACTTTTGAGGTGGTTTAATAATTTATCATACAAATATAAAACTAATACTATTTATTTTATATTTGTATGAGTAATAGAAGAGGAGATGAATTCAGTGCCTATGAAGTTTTTCTCAATTTACCTCTTAGTGTTTTTAGCCTGCTGTTCTGCAGAAAATGGGAGTGACAAATCTAAAAGTTCAAACTCACTAACCACAGAGCACTTTGTAATGACCTGGAATGCTGAAGAGACAACCTCGGAGGAAATCGAACATGCATCCAATTTCTGCGAAGAGATCTATGCTAAGACAGCAGATGTGATTGGCGCAGATCGAATGCCTGATGGAAGAATAAATGTCTTATTCAGAGGTGAAGGAATGCAGCCTGATGGAAGGAAGATTCCACCAAACGTCGATTCGAGCGGCCAGATAAACTTGTACCGGTTTCGACAAGGTGGTTACCTGGATGCTTTTGCTCATGAATTGGTCCATGCGATCAGAATAAACAGGATCCCCAATTGGGAGCTTTTTTTTGAAGAAGGTTTTGCTTCTGCAATAGCAGCTATCGTTTATCCGGAAATGGTAGGATTTCCACTGTTTGGATATGAAAGAAGCAAAATAACTTCTTACCTGATGCAACAGGATTACTTTATCTCCTTGAGTGAAATGCGATCAAGGCATCGTGAGTTGAATCCCAGGTGTATGCTCCAGACTTACATACCACGGGAAGACTTCTTTTGTTATTTACATGCAACTTATGGTATGGAAAAACTTTTGAAATTTTCAAACTCCGAAAAAACCAGTCAGATTGGGTTGTACGATGAGATTTGGGGAAAGAGTTTTTCTGAATTAGAAGCAGAGTGGAAGAATTATACCTTAGGGCTATATTCAACCAAAGAAGTAAAGAAAACAGGAGAGGAGTATTTTCAAAAAACTTCTGCCAAATACATGCCCATTTGTCGCTAGTTGATATCACCTGATTTTTTTCAGATTCAAGCTTTAGTGGACATCAGTTCCAATACTCTTTTCCGATGAGACGAAGGAGTGATCCCATACAATTGCTTGAAGTTCCGGATGAAATGAGGTTGATCACTGTATCCACTTGAATAAGTGAGTTCTGCCATATTTATGTTTGGATTTTTTTCAATGGACCTTTTCGCCTCTCTGAACCGAACTATTTTGGCATAATGCTTTGCAGAAATACCCGTGTATTCCAAAAAGATTCGCTGAATTTTTCGAGGGGACTGATGGAGGCGCTGCACAGTATCTGCTATCCTCACGTTACCGCCCGCTTCTTCAATCGATTGACCAAATTGCCGGATGATGTCAATGTTTTCAGTTTTATTGTCAATCACACGTAATGCAAATTTCTCAAGTTCAGTGATCGCTGTTTCTTGGTTCTTCGATCCACATTTAGGCTGCACAATTCTTTCCCCGAATACTTCTTTGAAACTAAAAATAGTATTGTTGAAGTAGGTCATTGATCTCTTAAGTGCCGGATAAATGCCCCATGCAAAAAAACGGATTCCATAAAGTCCTGTAACACCAGGAGAGTCCAGCCTCAATGCTCTATCGTACAGACCAATAAGGAAATCCTGTGGAAGTTGAGTACTTGTTCCATCAGCGTTTTTTAATCCATAGGGATGTCCATAGGTGAAAAGCAATTCATAAAAACCGTCCGGCCAGAGATGCTCCCCGTTTTGCATTGGAGGTTTAGAATAATCGTGTTCAAGCCTCCAGAAGCATTTCACAAATGGAGCCAATTTTTCACCGGGAGCATATTCCTTATAAATCATGATCATGAAATATCCACTTGAAAGTTATACTTTCATAAAGAATAGGGAAAAAATGAGCAGTTATTCCTCGATTCCTATTTCATGTATCGGAATCTGAATTTGCCACCAAAATATACAAGCGGGGCAAGCAAGAAGATCGTCATGAGTTGCGTCCAAAAAGAAGTTCCAGGTTGTGCAATTATGGATATAGCTGCAACCAGTGCAATGAGTGATGCGAGGAAAATAATCGGTTTAAGATTTCTTTTTTTCACGACAAACGCAGAGATCCATCCACTGATCAGAGCTGCGATACTTGAAAAAATGGCAGTTGTGATTATGTCTCCGGTCATAGCTGGATTAGCAGGCGCTATTTTGGCTATGGGAAAATAGAGAACAGCAAAAAGAGTAAAGAACAGATAGCCTAGTACGATCGCCAAAATACTTCTGAGCATGGATTCAATGATTTTGTGTTTAAAATTATTGTGTCAATGATGAGCATGTCTTGAACAAAAACGACAAACTGATTTCATTGATTATCTTTATCTAAATGATCTATCAGGAATTTGCACCCAAGGGTCTGTTATCAAAATACGTTCAACTTATTTGGATAATGGAAGCACCAGCTTCCAGTGAAATAATGAGTGAACGGATAATGCCTGATGGAATTGTTGAATTCGTTTTCCATTTCGGTGATCCTTACGAAACGATTCGGGAGGGTTGCTTGCCCGAAAAGCAGAACCTCGGATTTGCGATATCTCAAGCTAAGCAATTCATTGAGATACGTCCTACTGGCAAAACAGGTATCATAGCTGTACGATGTTACCCGTGGGGTGCGCATCATTTTATAAATATTCCTACTTTCAATTTTCTGGATCAAAGTATTTCTATGGAACATTTATGGGGGAATGAGTATATAGATCTATTGGAAAAAATAAATGTATCTGATAGTCTTTTTTCCAAAGTAGAATTGGTCGAAAAATTCCTGATCAACCAGCTTGAGAAACACAATCCTAAAAATGATGATATAGATCTTGTAGTTCATCATCTTCGACATTCATCTGGCAGAGCAACGCTCGATGAAGTATGTGCTGATTTTGGATACTCGAAACGGACCCTGGAGAGAAAATTTCGTGAAACAGTGGGAGTAAGCCCGAAAGTATTTTCAAGGCTTTCCCGCTTTCTCAACATATGCCACTACCTTGAACATCATCGGCACAAATCTCTCAGCGAAATAACATACGAATGTGGGTATTATGACCAGGCGCACTTTATCCGTGAATTCAAAGCCTTTTCCGGCATGACACCAAGGAAATACTTCGAAAAACCGAATGTATCTTTTGCAAGTCTCTAATTCTTTGTCGCGTTTATACAATTCATAGTTTTCGTGTTTTCTGTACTTGCTCAAAAAAAAGTATGGAAAATATTATTGGATGGTTTGAAATTCCGGTTACAAACCTGGAACGTGCAAAAACATTCTATCAGGACGTTTTCGGATATGAATTACAGGATGGTGGTTTTGGTAATGATGAAATGGCGATGTTTCCTTCAAATAATCAAAATGTTTCTGGTGCACTTGTCAAAGGTGAGAATAGAACTCCTGGTGAGAATGGAGTATTAATCTATTTCCATGGCGGGAAGGATTTAGAAGTCCCACTATCAAAGGTTGGTGACGCAGGAGGTAGTATTTTATTTCCTAAAACACTGATCATGCCAGAAGCCGGATACTTTGCGATTTTTCTGGATTCTGAAGGAAATCAAATTGGGATCCACTCAATGCAATAGCTATGAAAAAAGTTACACTAGGTTTATTATGCGGAACATTGTTGGGTTTTTTAGACGGCTTTTCAGCCATTCTCAACCCTGAAGCTCAGGAGATGCTTACACTAATTATTGTCTCTGCTACAATAAAAGGAGCTATAACTGGTCTTGTCATTGGATTCTTGGCGAAGAAAATTCAATCGATGATTACGTTGATTTTGACAGGTACCCTCATAAGTACGCTCCTGTCAGTACTGGCAGCTATTCCTTCTGGCACTTATGTTGAAATTGTAGTTCCTGGCTTGATTATCGGAATTCTGATAAGTGTTATCCTTGGCAAATTCGGAAAACCGTGATTTGAACTACTTATGAGTTTTACCTGGTTTGTCGTTTTTGTACAATAATTCAAATCCGCGAGCTCATAATTTCACCAGGAAATGATATGCTATGAAATTGAATCCGTATCTCTTCTTTAACGGTAATTGTGAAGAAGCGATGAATTTTTATAAATCGTGTCTGGGTGGTGAGTTCGAGTCGGTCAGCTATTTTAAAGATGGCCCTGATGAAATGGACGGAAAGAAAATAGCACCGGAACTAAAGAACAAGATCATGCACATGACCTGGCGTTTTGGAGAAAACATTGTAATGGCTTCTGATGGCATGGAATCAGCTGCAGCTGAAAGCAACATTAACCTATCCATTAGTATGAATGATCCTAACAAAATGGAAATCATTTTTAACCGAATGGTTGTTGATGGTGTTGTTACCATGCCTTTGAACGATACTTTTTGGGGTGCCCGTTTCGGAATGTTTACAGACAAGTTTGGTGTGAAATGGATGTTCAATTGCCACATGGAGAAGAACGATCAATAGAAATTGATGCTAATTTCCAGGCTGGTAACACTTTTTGGTCAAGCTTTGTGAAATCTATTTTAGAGGTAAATTCGTTCAATGAACTTGTGTGCAATTGACCTCTAGATATTTCGATTCCTTCTTCGATAGAATCCCCACTGCTTTAGGGTACAGGTACTTGTTCCCCTTAGGAATAATCACGTTCCTTTTGCTGACCAATCGCTTTGTGTACCGTGCCCTAAGAGACCTGGAATGGGCGTTGGAAAGTATAGTTAGTACGGGCATCATTTTCAGTAGCGGAGTTTGGCTGCTTTTGCTGCCTTTGATACATCTCGGATCCAGGTATGGGAAGATAGGATCGATATCTCCACTTAGGTTTTTATTGTATCATATGATCGCTGCTATTATTATTGGAATTGTTCAATCCTGTTTGTTCGTTTACCTGCATCTATTGATATGGCCAAAAATTTTAAGTACAGATTTACTTAATGCTACAAATCTTTTGGAAGATCTGAAACTCAACTTTTTTATCTATTGGGCATTGATTGGTGGTTATTATTTGATGAATACCTCAAGATCAGAGAAAAGAGCTTTCCTGACAATCAAATCCAATTCGAAGCAAATAAACATTCCTACAGATCACATTGTTATGATAAAGGCATTGGGGAATTACCTCCAGATTATGGAATCATCCATCAAGGGTATAAATAATCATGTCATCAGAGGTAGCATGCAACAAATAGATAGGCAATTGGGTTCTGCTGCATTTCTTCGGGTTCACAGATCCTATATTGTGAACCGGGATTTTATTAAAAATTATCAAAAGGGGCTTCATGGTGAGTTTCGGCTTGATTTAAATACAGGAGAAACTGTTCCCACAAGCAGAACATTGAAAGCCAGGATTACTTCCTGGTTGGATTCCACAAAGTAGTTTACTCCATTTTAAATCAGATATTCTCCCATTTAACACATTCATATGGGTTTTATGTTAACTATAAAAAGACATGTCTTTTTTTGGACGACCCAAATGAAGATATGAGGTTATCACGTAGAGAATTTATTAACCTTTCTACTCGATCAGGTTCGGCTTTTGTACTTGGTATTCAAGTGTTTTCATGTTCTGATAGAAAACAGACAGATGACTTTCCTGCTTCAGTAGGGGATTTCGAAAGACCTTTTCTTAAAATCATGGAGGATGGCCGGGTAATACTAATGGCTCCTGTTCCCGAAATCGGACAAGGTGTAAAGACTTCTTTGCCTAAATTGATTGCTGAAGAGCTGAATTCGAAGATTTCAATATTTACAATTGAGCAGGGTGCAGCGAGCAACGTGTTGGGTGGGATGGCGGCAGCCGGTAGTGATAGTATCTCAGACTACTTTGTCATCTTAAGAAAAGCAGGGGCAATTGTGCGAGAGATGCTTATAACAGCTGCAGCGACTCATTGGAAAGTGAATCGCGATGGAGTCAGCATACGTGATGGTAAGGCAGTGCATGGTGCGAGAGAAGCACCATGGTTTAAATTGATACCATATCTAAAAGAAATTCAGGTTCCGGGCGATCCTCCTTTAAAGTCGGAGGACGATTTCGAATTGATCGGACGCTCTACAAAAAACACGGATGCGAAAGATATCGTAAGCGGAAAGGCTCGATATGGGATGGACGTTCAACTTCCGGGAATGCATTATGCGACGATTGCCAGATGTCCGGTGTATGGTGGCAAACTCAAACGATATGATGCTGTAAAAGCACTGGAAGTAACCGGA
>JANQEC010000386.1 GCA_028278585.1 Cyclobacteriaceae bacterium
ATTAGGGTGATTAAGGTACCTCGTGGCGGGGTACCTTTTTTTGGCTCAAAAATCTTATTTAGATTAATTCTAAATAATTAGTTTTGCGCCATTATGAAATTACTATCAACATTACTTATAGCTGCTATACTTACAGCATGTACAGGGAGCGGCAATCAGCAGGAAAACGCTTCAGAACCAGGTGAACTTAATGTCTATTCTACAAGGCATTATGAAGTGGATAAGATTCTGCATGAAAAATTCACAAAAGAAACGGGAATTAAAATAAATCTGGTGCGAGCTGGAGCTGATGAGCTACTTAGTAGACTTGAAATTGAAGGGGAAAATTCTCCAGCAGACGTTTTGATAACTGTAGATGCAATGAAGCTTAATAGGGCAAAAGAGAAAAATCTCCTTCAGCCGGTAGAAGCCAAAACCAGCAATCCTACAAGTTTCATCGAGGAAGAAAATTACTGGTACGCAATAACTTATCGAGCCCGTGTGATTGCTTATGATAAGGATGATGTGGATGTCTCTGAGCTTACTACTTATGAGGATCTGGCCAATGAGAAATGGGCTGGGAAAATTTTAATCCGATCATCAGGAAGCTCCTATAATCAATCGCTTCTTTCTTCTATCATCCATGCGAATGGAAATGAAGCTGCCAAAGATTGGGCTGCTGGCATTGTCAAGAACATGGCAAGAGAACCTAAAGGAGGAGATCGTGACCAAATAAAAGCAATTGCCTCAGGTGTTGGAGAAATAGCCATTGTCAACACGTATTACGTTGGACTTTTGCTTAACTCCGATAATGAAGAAGAAGTTAATGCCGGCAGAAAAGTTGGAATTTACTTTCCCAACCAGGATGATCGAGGCGGTCACATCAATATTGGAGGAATAGGGGTAACCAAGAACGCTCCAAATAAAGAAAACGCCATCAAGTTTATCGAGTTTTTAACTAATGCAGAGAGTCAAAAATTTTATGCATCCAATTCGTTTGAATACCCAGTCAACAGCAATGTTGAACCAGATTCAACGATTGCTGAATGGGGTGAATTTAAAATTGATAACCTGGACTATGCAAAGAAAACGGACCTGAACGAGGAAGCAATTAAGATATTTGAAGAAGTTGGGTGGAATTAATATTCCATCACATAGTGGGTGGAGATTACTAGGGATAATTACGGTGGTAATTCTTTTACTACCCATCTGGTTTGTCGTAAGTAATTCCCTTTCCATTGAAACTGAAAGTTGGCAGCAGTCTGTTCCCAGGCTGCTGCCATTATATTTAAAAAATACGTCCTTTTTGTTGGCAGGTATCTGCTTGATTTCTCTGTTAGTAGGTGTTAGTACAGCCTGGTTTGTAACTGTTTATGATTTTCCTTTTAGGAAACACTTTGAATGGATCCTTATTCTTCCCTTATCAATCCCAACTTTCATTAATGGTATTGCTTATGTTGGCCTCACGGATTATGCTGGTCCAATAAGAATCTTTCTTCGATCCATTGGTACGGATGTCTATTTGGATGTCATGGATCATCAGGGAGCCATAATTATTATGAGCCTGGTTCTCTATCCATATGTCTATGTAGCATCTCGAGCTGCATTTATTATGCAGTCTGTTTCTTTGATTGAGGTGTCAAGATCACTTGGACAATCGATGGTCAAGACATTTTTTAAAGTGAGCCTTCCCCTATCCTGGCCAATCATTTTTTCAGGATTGATCCTGGTAATCATGGAAGTTTTAAACGATTATGGTGTGGTTCAGTATTTTGGAATCCCAACTTTTACAACTGGTATATTCAGGGCCTGGTTGGCACTTGGTGATCTACAGACAGCCATTTTGCTTTCCCTGGTTGTTCTGCTTTTTGTTCTGTTCCTGGTTGTTCTGGATACTTTCATTCAGAGAGGAAGAAAAACAAGCAATGAAAACGAAGACCAGATAGCGACCAGGATTCCATTCCAATTAAAATGGGTTCCTTTTACTATTTGCTTTCTACCGGTATTTTTCGGATTTATAGTTCCTGTAGGTCAGCTCATCTGGTGGTCAATCCTATCAAGTACGAGTCAAGTTTGGTTGCAATCAATAGAGTTTATGGGCAACACCTCACTCCTTGGATTATTATCCGGATTGGTAGTGCTGTTCTTAGCAATCGTCCTTTCCTACTCAAACAGACTTACAGGAAACCATTGGTCTTCAAAAACTTTTTCCAAACTTTCAATGTTAGGATACGCCATCCCTGGAGCTGTGATTGGAATTGGAATTGTCACTTTTATTATTTGGCTAAATCCAAATTGGATCTACTCGGGAATTATTGCTTTAGTCTTTGGATATTCAGCCAGGTTTTTTGCCGTAGGCTATGGACAAACTGATTCCGGATTTCAAAAAATCCCAAGCCAGTTGGATGATGCAGCCAGCTCGCTAGGGAAAAACTCTTTGACTTCCTTAATTAAAATCCACTTGCCTATTCTTAAGCCTGTGTTAATTGGAGGATTCATTATGGTTTTTGTGGATATTGCCAAAGAGCTTCCGCTAACCTTGATTTTGCGACCATTCAATTTTGAAACGTTAGCAACCAATGCTTTTCAATATGCAAAAGATGAAATGGCTCCAAAATCAGCATCATCAAGTCTACTCATTATTTTTGTGAGCTCGATCCCGGTTTATTTCCTGAATAAGATAATTAAGTAGTTAGTGCTCAAGGTTCAACATATCAAGAAAAGCTATTCTACCACAACGGCAGTAGATGATGTCTCGCTTGAGATAAATGAAGGCGAAATGCTATCACTCACAGGAGAAAGTGGATGTGGTAAAAGCACACTCTTAAGAATTATTGGTGGACTAGAAAAACCGGATAGTGGTTCTGTTTTTTGGGAAGATCAAAACATTTCCAATTGGAAACCGGAAAAAAGGAAGTTTGGGTTTGTCTTCCAAAACCTCTCACTCTTTCCACATTTAACGGTAGAAAAGAATGTTTTCTTCGCAATCTCAAAAGAGAATCGAACCAACAAAAAACTGAACGAGTTATTGGGAATGACCGGGATGCAAGGGTATGAAAAAAGGTATCCACATGAGCTTTCAGGAGGACAACAACAACGAGTAGCGCTGGCACGGGCACTGGCGATAGACCCCAGGCTTCTTCTACTCGACGAGCCATTCAGTAGTCTTGATGAATTAGTCAAAGAGAAAATTCGCAAGGAAGTATTCGATCTATTAAAAGAACTGAACATTACCACTATAATGGTCAGTCATCAGGCATTCGACTCGTTCCTTATGGCAGATAAATTGGTTGTGATGAAGGAAGGCCGTGTCCTGCAAACTGGAATTCCCATTGATGTTTATCAGAATCCATCTTCCCAATATGTTTCAAACTTTTTCGGAGCGAGTGTAATTATAAAGGGAACGAACGATCAGCAAAAGGCTCATACCTCCTTTGGTGATATTGCTATTCCTAATTTGCCTGACAAGTTCAGCCTCTGTATTCGTCCTGAAAATATTGTTATTAATACCAAAGACGACTATGATATTTCCGGGATTGTTAAGGAAAAACTCTTCAAAGGCCCTCACGATGTACTGACCATTCAATCTCCAAAAATGGACGAAGAATTTAACCTGGAAACAGAAAGATGTTCACATGAAATTGGAGATCCAATTTTTTTGAAAGTTCCTAAGGATAAAATTCTTGTTTTCCAATAGTGTTCTGATCCAGCCTTAAATAATGTTCGAATATGAACATTTTTCAAAATAATTCTCACACTAACTCACTAATAATCAGTCAAATAATTAATAATGGCACAAAGTTTGTCAATAAAAACGATGTGTCAGTTAACCGAACACCTATATCACGAACACGGACACTACTCATCATTTTGGGTATTGTGCTTGCATTCATTCTTACGTTGAATGCCAGTTCGCTATTTTCTGCTGACAATTCTCTCAAGATGAAAGATCCAAAGGAGAAGATCAGCAAACCTGACAGTTTGAATGGTAAAATCGAAATGGGCGGAATAGGTTTGGTTCATTTTTTAATGGAAAAATTCGCAACTTTAAAGTAAAGAGTTATGGCAATGGCAAAAAGACTGGTAAGATCCCAAGACAAAGTTTTAGGTGGAGTATGTGCAGGCATTGCCGAATACTTGAGCCTGGATATTACACTGGTTAGAGCCGGGTATCTTGTCCTTTCAATTCTAAGTGCCGCCTTCCCGGGAGTTTTGGTTTACCTAATACTATGGATAATTATGCCTGAAAGGTGATTCAGGTTTTGTGAAAGAAGTTTAGCCAACGATCCGGAATGTTACCCGATTGGGCATCTTCATAATCTTTGTAGCTACAGGCAATCATTCTGCTTCTATTGAATATTCCATCGTTCTCAAGGTTCGGAACTTCCATCCACCACTTTTCAGATTTTTTGCTTTTATAAAATCGAATTGAATCTGGATCACCTCCAAGATGTACTTCATACATTAGGTAATCATTGGAAATAAAATTCTTATCCCCTTTTCTATGGTAAAATCCTTCGATGAAGTACCAGATCATTGTACCTAAAACAAAAGCGGTTTTCTTTTCTGGTGAATCCAGGGATGAATCATAGTTATATATCCCAATGGAGCTAAGCTTTTCATTTTGTCCAGCATACCAACACAACTGACAGGCTTCTTCACCTGTCAACCCATAAGGTTTGGAATCGAATGCTGCGGGAGCATAAGTTGATTGCAAAGCCGAAAGGTCAAATGATAGCATATCAGCATCTCTGACAAATGGTTCTATTTCCTGAATGTTTTCCTTCAGCGTGCCAAGCCTTGTTGCCTCAAATGAGAGCCGCTCAATCAACTCTAAATCCTTTTGGTTAGTGAGGTAGCTCTGATGAGCCAGATGAGAATAACTAAACAAATAATTAGGAGCATGTCCAAAAATTTTATTCAGGTAAGATCTTGTAGGGATATTGTTATCTTCCAGGTCAATGCTCTGATCGATATTAAGCATTGAAATTAATTTATCCCCACTCTCATAGGCATAGAATTGGCCAAGCGTCAGGTCATGGCTTCCACCAAATAGCAAAGGAATGATCCCTTTATCCATTAAATAAGCACAAACTTCCTTTAATCTGAGATATGTATCTTCCAATTTCGGTCCGCTCCTGAAGTTTCCTAAATCTATAATTCCGTAATCTCCAAAACCCTTTCTCAGCATGTAAAGCTGATTTCTCACTTCTTCTGCTGATTTTAAATTCGGGTCTTTGTTTTCACTTCCACGATACTCAGAAAGACCTATCAATGCAATATCCAGACCTTCATGATCAGGCATTTTTTCACTATTGACATAAATTGAAGACTGGAATGAGGAAGCTGTGGGATCAACATCAACTGCTGTAGGATCGAAAAACATCTTAAGGTCCATGCCTCTAAATTAATTGAGAATGATCAATGAAACTGATGATTGTGTGAGAGCGTGAGAAATAAAAAAGCCGTCCTAATAGCTATCGGGACGGCCAGTATTTTTTTAGTCATAATGGATCAACCACCGAAGTCATCAAATCGAATATTTTCATCTGGAATTCCAAAGTCCTCACCCATTTTCTGCACTGCCTGGTTCATCAATGGTGGACCGCAGAAATAAAGTTCAATGTCCTCAGGAGAGTCATGTTGGCTCAAATAGTTGTCGATTACTGCCTGGTGAACAAATCCCAGGAAGCCATCTCCTTTTGAGTCTTCAAGGCTGGTCTTTGTAGTCCAATTGTCTTCTTCAAGAGGTTCAGAAAGAACAATGTAAAATTTGAAATTCGGAAAATGCTTTTCCAGCTCGTAGAAATGTTCTAAGTAAAACAGTTCTCTTTTTGACCTTCCACCATACCAATAGGTAACTTTCCTACCAGTCTTCAATGTTTTAAACAAGTGATAGAGGTGTGACCGCATGGGTGCCATTCCAGCTCCCCCACCTACATAGAGCATTTCTGCTTCTGATGGATTGATGAAGAATTCTCCATAAGGGCCTGAAATTGTGACTTTATCACCTGGTTTTAAACCAAAAATGTAAGAAGAAGCAATTCCAGGATTAACGTCCATCCAGCCATTCTTTGCTCGATCCCATGGTGGAGTTGCGATCCTGACGTTGAGCATAATTTCCCGACCTTCTGCAGGGTAAGAAGCCATTGAATAGGCACGCTCAATTGTTTCATCATTCTTCATTTTCAAGTCCCACAGTTTGAACTTGTCCCATTCCATCTGGAATTTTTTAGGATCGTCATGCTCATCAGGGTGGGCTGTGATATCAATATCCTTAAATTCAACTTCGCATTTCGGAACTTCAATTTGAATGTATCCTCCAGCCTGGTAATCCATCTCCTCTGGAATCTCCACAACAAATTCTTTGATGAAAGAAGCAACGTTGTAGTTTCTGACAACTGTAGCTTCCCATTTTTTGATCCCAAAAATTTCTTCCGGAATCTCAATATTCATGTCATTTCTAACCTTGACCTGGCAAGCCAGACGCACGTTACTTTTTTGTTCGGTACGACTTAAGTGTCCAACTTCTGTTGGGAGAACTTCTCCTCCTCCTTCTATGACTGTGCACTTGCACATGGCGCAAGTTCCTCCACCACCACAAGCAGAAGGAAGGAATACGCTTTGTGACGAAAGTGTGGATAACAGGGTTGAGCCAGCGGAGGTGACTATAGGATTACCAGAATCTCCGTTGACAGTGATATTGACTGGACCCGACTGAACTAATTTCGATTGAGCAAAAAGAAGCACCAAAACAAGTAGCAGTATTAAAATGGTGAAAGCGATGATTGAGATAATGACGATTGAGGACATTGGCCTAAAATCTTATTTTTCTTAAAGAATTTTGAGCAAATATAGTGGAATAACCAAAGCTAGTATCGCATCTATATTGCTTTTTAAATAACATAATGTACAACAATAGAAGTTCAGAAAAGTTGGCTTAATCCAGCATTTTCAATAGAGAGGTAAGCTTAGACTTTAACTGCCTTCTGTCTACGATGAAATCAAGGAATCCATGATCCAAGACGAATTCCGAACTCTGAAATCCTTTTGGTAGATCTTTACCAATTGTTTCTCTGATCACTCTTGGACCAGCAAAACCTATCAAAGCTCCAGGCTCTGCAATATTGAAATCACCAAGCATCGCATACGATGCGGTTACTCCACCTGTAGTTGGATCAGTCAAAAGCGATATATATGGGATCCTCATTTCAGACAACAGTGCCAGTTTAGCTGAAGTCTTTGCCATCTGCATTAAAGAGAATCCAGCCTCCATCATTCGTGCTCCTCCGGATTTCGAGATCATAAGAAATGGAGTCTTGTTTTTTAATGAGTGATCAATTGCTCTTGCTATTTTCTCACCTACTACTGACCCCATAGAACCACCGATGAATGCAAAATCCATACACGCAATCGTGATATCAATTCCATTCATTTTCCCGTGAGCACTGCGAACGGCATCTTTCAATGATGTCTTCTTCTGTGTCGCAGTAATCCTATCAGGATATTTCTTGGTATCTACAAATTTCAATGGATCGCCAGATGTTAGATCCTCATCCAATTCGGTGAACTTGTTACCATCAAACAATATTTCGAAGTATTCCTTCGAACCAATCCTCACATGGTAATCATCTTCCGGGCATACGTACGAATTGTTTTTCAATTCCCGCATGTGAATGATGTTGCCTTTCGGGGTCTTGTACCAAAGTCCGTCTGGTGCTTCTTTCTTGTCTTCAGTCTTCGTTAATATTCCCTTGTCTTGTCGGTTGAACCAGGCCATAGGTTAAATTTTGAGAACACAAAGCTAAACCTAAAAATTCGGGATTATCACTGAATTTGTGTGCGCTCATAAGTTTTTAGAAAAATTTATCGGTTTGAATAAAAAACGTGAAATAAAGTACCTCAAGACAACCTGGTATAAACCCCTTTCAAAAAAATCAAACGTCTTTAGGGGTGTGCTGCTTATTTGTTTACATACATATAATTCAAATATTTATTGAAATTTTCATATTAAAATTGAATGAACCACGTTGAGGATATAAAAAAATTGAAGTCGAAACTGATCAAATGGGAAGTTTTGATCCTTTTAATGATTTCCATAATTGAGGTGATCCGTACCTCATATTAGGTTAGGTTGGTGGAAGGGCTCCTTGCGGGCCCTTCTTTATTTTAGTTCTTCAAAGTCTACGTAATCTCCGCCTTGAAAATCTTTTTTCTTTCCAGCCTTAGTTCCTGGAATGGTGTCCACATTC
This sequence comes from Cyclobacteriaceae bacterium, assembly GCA_028278585.1. GTDB lineage: Bacteria > Bacteroidota > Bacteroidia > Cytophagales > Cyclobacteriaceae > Ekhidna. The sequence goes on from JANQEC010000386.1 coordinate 8,232, forward strand.
AAGTTGCTGTTGGGTGCTTTTCTACGTTGTGTTCGACCATATTGTGTAGAATTGAATTGACCTCTGTCGTATCCGCCGAGCATAAATCGGAATAGAAATGCTGCTACCCGGTAAAAACAGTAGATAACTAAGATCGCTATGAGAAGAAATTTTAGCATAATTTCTCAATTAGGTACTATGTAAACCTATTTACTAAGATACAAGTTTCGTTCCGAGTAGATTTCCATGAAATAATCATCCATTAAATCATCTATAAAGTAGATAGCTTCCCCGGTTGATTTCATTTCTGGTCCTAGTTCTTTATTGACATTCGGGAATTTATGAAAAGAAAAAACAGGCTCCTTGATCGCATATCCCTTTTTATAAGGCTTGAAATCAAAGTCGGTAACTTTATTTTCGCCGAGCATTACCTTGGTCGCCCAATTAACGTATGGTTCTCGATAGGCTTTGCATATAAAAGGAACAGTCCTGGAAGCCCTGGGGTTTGCCTCGATGATGTAAACCTTATCATTCTTTATTGCAAATTGTATATTGATCAACCCAACGGTTTTCAATGCCACAGCGATCCGTTC
>JANQEC010000020.1 GCA_028278585.1 Cyclobacteriaceae bacterium
ATCCACCAATCCACCAATCCACCAATCCACCATTCCAACCAATCCACCAATCCAACCAATCCACTAACTCACCAAATGTTATCCACATTAATTATCCACAACACTGTATAAATGATGCTTCCACCCTTGAATTCATCAATTCATGTGACTTACCAACAATTAGTTGGCACTTATAAACAACTTTTCCCCACCAGAACTTACTACCTGGTACCTATACCTTTAGATATCCACAGAATGAAATGAATCCTGACTAAGAGATCTAGATCAAAGCGCGGCCAACGCCTTTTCATAATCAGGCTCATCAACAATTTCGGGAACCAACTCGGTGTAGACAACCTTTCCTTCCTCATCAATTACGACAACCGCCCGGGCATTCAGACCTGTAAGAGGGCCATCTACCATTTCCACTCCATAAGAACTTCCAAAGGCTCCTCCATCTCTGAAGTTGGAAACCGTCTCAAGGTTAGCTATTCCCTCTGCCGCACAATACCGTCCGAAGGCAAAAGGCAGGTCTTTTGAAACGCACACAATTTTCGTGTTGGAAAGGTTAGCGGCTTCTTTATTGAATTTTACTGTCGACATGGCACATGTGCCGGTATCCACACTTGGATAAATATTTAAAATAACTTTTTGACCCTTTAAGTCAGAAAGTGATAGTGGGGATAGATCTTTGTTCACGAGGTTAAAATCAGGCGCCTGGCTGCCGATTCCCGGAAGATCACCAATCGTATTTACTTCGTTTCCTTTAAGTGCTGTTTTTGCCATGATGGTTTCTTAATTTTTTAGTTTTGAATTAAAACAATGTTTCCTCTAAAACATTCCATAACCAATGACCAAACTTAGTGTAAACATCAATAAAGTCGCCACACTCAGGAATGCAAGAGGAGGTGATAATCCAAATGTTGTGAAGGTCGCCCGGGATTGTGAACGATTCGGAGCCCAGGGAATTACTGTTCATCCACGACCAGATGAGCGGCACATTACCAGGAAAGATGTTTATGATGTGAAGGAAATTGTGTCAACGGAATTCAACATTGAGGGATATCCGGATGAAAGATTTATGAAAATCATTGAGGAAGTCAGACCTACCCAGGCGACGCTTGTTCCGGACCCTCCGGATGTATTGACATCAAATGCAGGATGGGATACCATTAAGAATGAGGACTTTCTTATAAAAACAATTGATCAATTGAAAAGCTGGGGCGTTCGAACGTCTATTTTCATTGAACCTGAAAAAGAAATGATGGATGGAGCCAAAAAATGTGGCACCGATCGCGTGGAGCTTTATACGGAAATGTATGCCTCGTCGTATCACAAAAATCGGGAAGAAGCAATTGCTGAGTATAAATCAGCATCAGATCATGCACATGAAATTGGCCTTGGGATCAACGCTGGTCACGATTTGGATTTGCATAACCTCAACTATTTGGTAACAACACTTCCTTACGTTGCAGAAGTCTCGATTGGGCATGCCTTGTTCTGTGATGCCATGTATCTTGGACTTGAAAATACCATTCAGGCGTATTTGAGAGAGTTGTCATGAACTAACGTGAGTTCTGTTTAAGAATTCCAAATTTTATTGTGAAAATGACACAGAAAGTCTCCTCCTGGGAGGAGGAAGAGGTGGGTCACATAACTAAGAAGTCATTTTGCAATAAAATTTTCACGAAAAAGAATACTACTTCAAAACCCACCCCTTCCCCTCCTTGGGAGGGGATTCAGAGCGCTTTCTTTTTATCCATATTATCGAACTCACATTAAATTGGAACACTAATTTTTTTAGCAAAAATTCGTATTTTTGAACCATGGACGTTTCCAGTTTGATTTTTCTTGGTGTTGGTTTAGCGGTTGGTATTCCGATGGGTTGGCTTTGGGTTAAAGTCAAAAGAAACAACGGAGTGCCTGAGTCTGAAGAAATAAAAATTCAATTGAAATTGGAGATTGAAAGGTCCAAGAAACTAGCCCAGGAGCTCAACGCACTAAATGACAGTTTGAGAAAAGAGCGGGAGGAAGTCATTCATTTGAACGGTCAAAATGCTTCACTGAAAGCAAACTACCAGAACCTGCAGCAACGACTGGAAGAACAAAAAGGCGAGTTAGGTCAGCTGCAGGAAAAATTTGCCTCTGAATTCAAAAATCTGGCGAATGAGATCTTCGAAGAAAAAAGCAAAAAGTTTACCGATCAAAACAAAACGAATCTTCACGACCTGCTGCAGCCATTGGGTCAAAAATTGACGGACTTTGAAAAGAAGATCGAACAAACCAATAAAGACAGCCTCGAAAGAAGCACAGCACTACGCGAGCAGATCATTGGCTTGCGGGAGCTGAATGCCAGGATGAGCAAGGAAGCAGAAAATCTGACAAAAGCCCTGAAAGGAGATGTTCAAACCCAGGGGAATTGGGGAGAAGTTATTCTAGAAAGAATCCTTGAAAAATCCGGCCTGGAAAAAGACCGGGAGTACATCGTGCAAAAGACCCATCACTCGGAAGAAGGAAGAAGACTGCGACCAGATGTCATTATCAAGCTGCCAGACAACAAGAATTTGGTTGTTGATGCAAAAGCCTCTCTGGTTGCCTATGAGAAGTATGTGAACACGGAGGATGAAGAAGAGAAAGCACAATACCTCAAAGAACATATTTTTTCTGTCAGAACTCACGTGAAGGGGCTGGCTGAAAAGAACTATCATCAATTGTTTGATGGCGGGTCCCTGGATTATGTTTTAATGTTTGTTCCGATAGAAGCGGCCTTTGCACTGGTTGTTCAGCATGGCGGAGAGCTTTACAATGAAGCCCATGAAAAGAGCATCATCATTGTAAGTCCTGCGACCCTGATAGCAACATTGAGAACCGTGGCAAGTATTTGGAAGCATGAGTACCAAAACAGGAATGCCCTGGAAATTGCACGTCAGGGAGGTGCCCTTTATGATAAATTCAAAGCATTTGTAGACGACCTGGTTGAGGTAGGTAAATCGCTGGACAAATCGAAAGGTCAGTACGAGCAGGCGATGAACAAATTGGTTGATGGAAAGGACAATTTGATTCGAAAAACGGAACGCTTGCGGGAGCTGGGAGCCAAAACCGGCAAGACGATGGATGAAAAGTTGCTTGGAAGAGCCGGAGCTGACGAACCAAAAGATGACGGAAATGAGACCCCTGAACTGTTCGGATCTGAATAGTTTTGTTCTTTAATTCAAACAAGAGATGGAATTGACTTCTGATAACAAGTTGAAAAAACTTATCGTAGTTGGAGATCGTGTGCTGATCAAGCCCAAAAAAGAGTCTGAGAAAACGGAAAGTGGGATCTATCTTCCACCCGGGGTCAGGGAGAAGGAGCGTATCCAGACCGGATACATTGTCAAAGCGGGGCCTGGGTACCCGATCCCCACACCAATGGAAGAAGATGAAGATTGGAAACCAGAGGAGGAAAAGATCAAATACGTTCCTTTACAAGCCAAAGAAGGTGATTTGGCTATTTTCCTTCAAAAAAGTGCCTTCGAGGTTATTTACAACAAAGAGAAGTACTATATCGTGCCACAGGCTTCAATTTTAATGCTGGAAAGAGAAGAGGATTTGTACTAAAGCATGAGGCTGTTCTCGCTTATATTGCTATTTCCACCAATTCTATCATTTTCTCAGCCACTCGTTCACCAGGAACCACATCACATTCCCATCATTGAAAATCGTTTTGCCAGGGTTTTGAATGTGGTTGCCATGCCTGGTGATACCACTCAGTTCCATGTGCACCAAAACGACATTGCCTATTTCACAGTGAAGGGCGCTAAACTATGGCTGCAGGAGTTAAATGAAGAATCAAGGACCGTTGAATTGC
>JANQEC010000027.1 GCA_028278585.1 Cyclobacteriaceae bacterium
TGATTCCTCCATTCTTAACAACCCGAATCATCTCCTTGGCAGCAACCTCAGGAGTATGACTGTAAGCGATTACCCAACCAGCCATAATTACATCGAAAGTATCATCGTCATAAGGCATTTGGTGCATATCACCGATATCTACCCATGGAGAATAAGTGATAAGATCAAGGCCTCTGATATTCTTAGGTAAAAAACCGTAACCCACAAGTCCAAGTAGTTCTCCCTCCGTTCTGGGGCCAATGCTAAGGATTGTAGAATCTTTTGAAAGTGTTTCAATCACGCTTAATGGTTTTATAAGGGCTAAAGGTCTTACTGCAGCGTAATCAGACAACCCTTTCATATTATGCATGATCGTATTTTGAGCCACACCCTTAGTTACTTCATCAAGAGTTCTTAGCCGCCTTCTAAGTTTGACAAAATATATAAATCTGAGTCTTGAGATTACATAACGAATAAGATCGATTTGTAATAGTTGGTGAAAAAAACCAGTAAAAATTCCTTTAAACTTATGTTTATTATGGTCTTTCATTTACTTTGAAATTAACGGCTCAAATCTGTCAATTTAAATTTGATGTGCTAAAATAGCTTTTCTACATTGAACCTGCCGAGGAACATAGTCTGGCAATGCCCTCGACATTTCTACACTTGCTTTGATTCCCAGGTTTCATTTATGAGCTTCCATTGATTCATATATTCAGAATCCTCCAGATTAAATAGATTTGGGCTCATGATTACCTACCTAAGAGGAAAACTTGCCTACAAGGACCCCACACATGTCATTGTGGATGTAGGCGGAGTTGGCTATGAAGTAAAGATCAGCTTAAACACGTACTCGCAAATAAAGGACAAAGAAGATCTTCTTATCCAGACCTATTTACATGTGAAAGAAGACTCCCATACGTTGTTTGGGTTTTATGAAAAATCGGAAAAAAAACGGTTCCTGGACCTACTTTCTATCAATGGGGTCGGCCCCAGTACCGCACTTATGATATTGTCGTCGTTGGATGCAAAAGAGTTGCAGACTGCCATTGCCCAGGAGGATGTAGCTACTATTCAGCGAGTGAAAGGAATTGGAGGCAAAACGGCCCAACGAATTGTCCTGGAATTGAAGGATAAGATGAAAAAAGAGGGTCTTTTGGATAAAACAATGGAAATTGCACCGCAATTTGATAATACCTTGAAAAATGAGGCGTTATCTGCCTTAACCACTTTGGGTATAAACAAGTCTGCAGCGGATAAAACGATCAATTCGATCATGAGGGAATATGGGGAAGATATTAAATTGGAAGAATTGATCAAGCAGGCACTCAAAAGGGCGTAACCTAATCGTGTAGAGTTTTTTTTGAAAAGTCAGGCCTATATACTAATCCTTTGTTCGCTTTTTGGTTTCGCCTTTCAGGCAGAAGCAAAAGTGCTGTTTTTTCAGCAGGTACCTCAAGACACAACTGCTGCTGATTCGTTGAAGCCGTACGAGCCTTCAAGACAACCTACCTTTCAACCTACCTATCGTTTTGGCGATCCTTTTGCAAACCGAACTTCTCGATCTCCACTCTTTTTGAATGACCCATCACAGTTGGACTTGCAAGTACAGTTCAATCCTGATACTTTATCTGATAATCCTGGGATCAGCTATTCGGTATATGAAAACATTGGTAACCTGGATTTTCGTCCAGCTACCACCATGACTTTCCAGGAGTTTAACTCGTACAATAATTCTCAATTAAACAAGGAATATTTCAAGGAGAAGTCCATTGGGTTGGATGGTGAAAGTGCTGTGAGTGGCAGAAGCCTGATTCCTCGCTTATATATAAGCCCGGTCTTTGATCGGATCTTTGGTGGCAGCTATGTAGATATCCAACCAAATGGATTTGTCAACCTGGATTTTGGTGCTCGCTTTCAACGCCTGGATAATCCTGCAATCCCGCGAAGGCAACAGAGAAACGGCGGGTTCAATTTTGATCAGCAGATCAGTATGAACGTTGTTGGGAAGGTCGGGGAGAAGCTAGCGATCACAGCCAATTTTGATAACAACAACACCTTCGACTTTCAAAACAACATGAAGGTAGAG
>JANQEC010000036.1 GCA_028278585.1 Cyclobacteriaceae bacterium
AACAAACAGCACTTTGCGCCACGTTTGACCCCCGTCTGTTGTCTTGTAAACACCACGTTCGCCAGAAGGCCCGTAAAGCGCCCCTTGTACTGATACAAAAACAACATCTGGATCACGTGGATCGATGATGACGTCTGAAATGTGCATGGATTTATTCAAACCGACATGGATCCAGGTTTCTCCAGCATCTGTAGATTTATATACACCATCTCCGTTGGAAGTCATTACACCGCGAACAGCATGTTCACCCATCCCAACAAAAATGACATTTGGATCTGACTCGGAAACCCCTATTGCCCCAACACTCCCGGTGGCAAACTGCCCATCGGAAATGTTTTTCCAGGAGATTCCACCATCCTGCGTTTTCCAAACACCTCCTCCTGTTCCACCCATATAATACGTCATCGGATCAGACACCACTCCACTGCACGCAACGCTTCTTCCCCCACGGAAAGGTCCAATATTTCTCCACTTCAAACCTTGATATAGCGTGGTGTCAACTGGTGTATAGGCAGGTGCCCGATTTCTTTTTCTTTGAGCATCTGAACTGTTGGATAATAAAAATAGGAGGGCCAGAAGAAAACTGATACGTTTCATAATTGTTAGGTTTAGCGATCGCATAATTGGCTCAACAAATTAACAATTATAGAACAGCTCTGAAAACAATCTTATTTGGAAGGAGAGAGTCTCTCACTTCTTGGACCTAGCTCAACAACCTCAAGGTTCTCTATTTCTCCATCTGCCAGGTCAAACCTTAGAAGCGTACGGACTTTGTGAAAGCCGTGACGACCTGCAGCACCAGGATTCATGAATAACAGGTCATTTATTTTATCAGGCATTACCTTGAGAATGTGAGAATGTCCACAAACAACGAGTCTGGGCTGATATTTTTGGATCATCGGGAGAACTTCTTTGTTGTACTTGGGAGGCTTTCCCGCGATGTGTGTAATGAGAACCCTTACTCCATTCCGCTCAAATATTTCTCCTTCCTTGCATTCTATTCTTAGTTTGCCACCATCGATGTTTCCCCATACGGCAATGGTAGGTTTGAATTCCTTCAGTTTGGATAGCACCTCTTCTGTACCAATATCACCGGCGTGCCAGATCTCATCCACTTCTTTGAAGTAATGGAAAACCTTTTCATCCAAATAGCCATGCGTGTCTGAGAGGAGTCCTATTTTCATTTTGATTTAACTACAACAAGTATACAAAGTAGCACAGTTTCGAAAACGGTGTCAACAAAAATTAACTACTACAAATCTTGAACTTTTTTTATAGAGATTTTATAATTGCAGGCGTTTAAAACGAAGCTTAGAATATATGTCTGTTGTTGTTGAAAACCTTACAAAAAAATACGGAGTTCAAAAGGCGGTAAATGATATTTCGTTCGAAATAAATACTGGTGAGGTAGTTGGGTTTCTGGGACCGAATGGTGCCGGCAAGAGCACTACCATGAAGATGATTACCTGCTTCATGGCTCCCACATCCGGAGACGTGAATGTTGAAGGTTCTTCAATTTATTCTGATTCTGAAACTGTAAAGAAGAAGATCGGATACCTTCCGGAAAATAACCCGCTTTACCTTGATATGCCGATTGTTGATTATCTGCGCTTCAGTGCAGAAATTCAAGGGGTAAAGAAAGCTGAGATCTCGGGACGAATTTCAGATATGATAGATCGATGTGGATTGACAGCTGAGAAACACAAGAATATCAGTGAATTGTCCAAAGGATATAGGCAAAGAGTTGGCTTGGCGCAAGCCATGATCCATGATCCGGAGGTGCTAATACTGGATGAACCAACAACAGGTCTGGATCCGAATCAAATTGTAGAAATAAGAAAATTGATCAAAGATCTTGGGAAAGAAAAGACGGTAATTCTCAGTTCGCATATCCTCTCAGAAGTAGAGGCAACTTGCGACCGAATTCTGATCATCAACAAAGGAAGGATTGTGGCAGACGGATCAGCCGAAACATTAAGGCAACAATCCCAGGGACAAGAGTTGTTGACCATTCACATTGAAGCTAAAAAAGGTGATGTGAAAAAAGAGCTGTTGGGTTTGAAGTCGGTTGAAACAGTAAAAGGAGTGGATGGAAAAGACAATTGGTATACTATTCAGAGCAAACCAGATGCAAGTTCAAGAAAAGAGATTTTCGATTTGTGTGTTCAACAAAAATGGTATTTGATGGAAATGACTGGTATTGAAACCAGACTGGAAGATGTATTTAGAAACTTAACTAACTAGGCGAATGAGTAAGATTTGGATTATAACGAAGCGAGAGCTTTCCGCATTTTTTGATTCGCTGATTGCCTATGTGATGATCATTCTTTTCCTTGGATTGAGCGGATCGTTCACCTGGTTGTTTGGTACTAACATTTTTGTATTGGGCCAGGCCAACTTAGATGTTTTTTACAACGTGGCCTTTTGGTCATTATTTTTCTTCATTCCTGCGATCACCATGCGTATGATCGCCGAAGAAAACAAAGCTGGGACCATTGAACTTTTGATCACTAAAGCTGTATCGGATGGGCAGATCGTTGTTGGAAAATTTCTCGCATGTTTAATACTTGTATTGATTGCGCTGGTTTGCACGGTTCCATACTACATTACGATCAGTCAACTGGGAAATGTGGATGATGGTTCGGTCATTGGCGGGTATATCGGGATGTTGTTTCTGGCCTCCAGTTATATAAGTATTGGTTTGTTTGCTAGCAGCCTCACTCAAAATCAAATTGTAGCGTTTCTGATTGCCTTGTTCATCGGCATTTTCTTTCATATGCTTTTCGATGTGATAGGAGCAGGCCTGACAGGAGGGATTGGAGAAATATTCAGTTTTCTGAGCATTCGAACACATGTGGATTCACTCAGCAGAGGAGTTATTGATAGCCGTGACATCCTCTATTTTCTCTCGATAATTATTGTTGGACTTGTGGCCACTCAAATTATGTTGTCTAAAAGAAATTGGAAGTAGTATGAAAAAGCAGACAATCGTAATTCAGTTAGTAGTGATTTTGGCAATTATTGTAGTTGCTAATCTACTATCAAATCAATTGTACTTCAGGCTGGACTTCACCGAGGATAAACGCTATACGCTCAGCAATGCGACAGAGAACATCCTTGAAGAACTTGATGATGTAATAACTGTTTCAGCTTTCTTTTCAGAAGATCTTCCACCACAGCTTTTAAATAACCGAAAAGACTTTGAGGACATGCTTATTGAGTATGAAAAAAGGTCCGGCGGCAATGTGGTATACGAGTTTATTAATCCGAATAAAGATCAAGCTAAAGAACAGGAGGTGCAGCAAAAAGGGATTGGCCCTGTTATGATCAATGTGACGGAGAATGATCGCGTGGAACAAATGCGTGCCTATATGGGAGCTACACTGCAAATGGGAGATCGAATTGAGATCATTCCGTTAGTTCAACCAGGTGCAGCAATGGAATACGAGCTTACGACCTCTATCAAGAAGCTTGCAGTAATTGATAAACCGAAAATAGGACTGATCCAGGGACATGGTGAAGCAACGTTGGAGTCCATTCCCCAATTGAGACAACAGTTAAATGTGTTGTATGATTTTGAACCTATAACAATTACAGATACAACAAGCATACCTGGCTACTATAGGGCTTTGGTTCTGGTAGCTCCTTCTGACACGATCCCAGCTTCACATTTTAATAAGCTTGATTCTTACCTGAGTGGTGGAGGCAAGATATTCATTGCTTATTCTACTGTGCAGGGAGATCTTCAACAGGGTTTGCTTTCCAATACCAACGATATTGGAATGATCAACTGGCTATCAAACAAAGGCATTAGACTGGGGACAGATTTTGTTATCGACACCCAATGCGCAACCGTAACTGTGTCACAGCAACAAGGATTTTTCAGGATCAACAGCCAAAAGGAGTTTCCTTATTTTCCCAGGGTTACGACTTTTGAAGATCATCCACTGACACGTGGCCTTGATGAAATGACATTGACCTTTGTGTCAAGCGTGGTCCCAACGTACCAGGACAGTACGGTTAGGTCCACCATTTTGGCTTTTACTTCTCCAAATTCCGGAACCGTGCGGCCACCTTCTCGCCTGGATATTCAAAGGAAATGGAGGGAGAGTGACTTCAATGGCGGTGTACAGTCACTAGCTGCAGCATTGGAAGGAGTGAATGGATTGGGTAAAATTGTTGCAGTTGGTAATGGCGATTTCTTCATCAACGGAGAAGGTCAACGGGCCAGGCAGGTTTCACCTGATCATGTCAATTTTGCTTCCAATGCAATTGATTGGCTGGCAGATGATACAGGGTTGATCGATTTGCGCACAAAAGGTATTACTTCAAGACCATTGGACACTATCGAAGATGGAACCAAAAATCTTCTTAAATACGGTAATGTTTTCGCACCAATCCTTTTGCTTCTGCTCTACGCATTTGGAAGAAGACTTCAGAACCAGAAGAAGAGGCAACGATGGATGCAAGGAAATTTTGAATAAACAATAGCTGGTAATGAAACTATCATTAAAGAACTTATTGATCATTTTAGGAGTACTCCTGGTTGTCTTTTTTGTGGTACAGCTAACCAAAAGCGATGGAAGGAGCAAATCCTTAAGAAGCGAATTAGTTGCGATTGATACGACCAAAACCACAAAGGTTGAAATATCAAGTCCAAGGGGAGAGGTGACACTCAGGAAAGACGATAGCGAATGGACCGTTGCACTACCCGGAGGAGAAAAGAGAACCAAACAAAATGTAGTAAAATCACTTTTACAAACATTAAATACAATTGAGCCCAGCCGACTGGCTTCAAGGAAGAAAGAGACATGGAAAGATTACGAAGTTGATTCTACTGGAACACGAGTGAAAGTTTACAGTGGTGATGAGCTAACAACAGATATTGTGCTTGGAAGGTTTGGAGTAGAAGGGCAACGGAATTTTTACTCTTTTGTCAGACTTTTCGAGGATGAAAATGTGTATGTAGCTAACAATTTCATGAAAATGTCAGTCTATGAAAATGCCAATGATTATCGTGATAATTTGATCATCAGGTTAAAGAAAGATTCCCTGAACCAGGTGGTATTTAATTATCCGCAAGGCTCATTCATACTAACAAAAAATACTGACTGGTTTCTGGGAAATGAAAAAGCGGACAGTGCCTCTGTAGCTGGTTTCTTCCAGGGCTTAAACTATGCAAATAGCAAGGAGTTTTATGATAGTGAGTCCCCGGTCAACTACACACATTCAGTTGTTTTTTCATTTTCAAATAGCCCTGACATAGTACTGGAAGGTTATAATGAGAATGATGATTTTGTCATAAAATCATCTGAAAATGGAACTGAAGTATTTGAAGACACTGAGCTTTGGGATAAGATATTCAAGGATCCGGGTGTTTTTTCCGCGACACTAGAATAAATTCATATTTATTTAACTTAGTACTTGTGAAACAGAAAACACTGTTTCTAACGTTAATGTGGTTATGAAAGCGTACAAGTACATTTTAAGCCTGATATTGGTTGTATCTCTGTCTTCATGGAGTTCTCCTGAAGTGGAAGGAGGTGTAAAGTGGCTTACGTTTGAAGAAGCCGTGGTGCTGCATAAAGAAAATCCCAAAAAGCTTCTTATTGACCTTTACACAGATTGGTGCGGATGGTGCAAAGTAATGGATCGGGAAACCTACAGTAACGAAAAGCTTTCTGCCTATATAAACGAAAATTTTTACCCTGTTAAGTTTAATGCAGAACAACGGGAATCAGTCGTGTTCGATGGGCACACCTTTAAGTTTATTCCGCAAGGCAGAAGAGGAGTACACGAATTAGCGGCGGCACTCACAAGAAATCAATTAAGTTATCCGACCACCGTTTTTATGGATGAAGAGCTACGGATCATTCAGCCAATAGCAGGATACCTTAAGCCAAAGCAAATGGAACCCATCCTAAACTTCATAGGAGGTGATCATTACAAGACGGTTGCGTGGGCGGATTATAAAAAGGGATATATTAGTTCCCTCTAAATGCAACCTTTACTGGTTTTCTTTATCTCTTACAAAAAGAAAACTCAATAACCATGAAAAAATCATATTTAATCACTTTACTAGGCATACTAGTGGCCGGCTTCACCTTTGCTCAGTCAGAAGAAACCAGGAGCCTGTCGTCTTTTTCAAGAATTTCGGCCAACGAAGGGATTGATGTTTTTATTAAACAAGGGGACAAAGAGGAAGCACGAGTCGTTGCCAGAAATATTGACCTTGATGATGTCTTAACCGACGTAAGCGGCGATCGTCTCAAAATTCACTTGTATGGGGATAATCACCGAAATGTTGATGTTGAAGTATATGTCACATATAAATCCGTCAACGCATTATCAGCGTCTTCTGCTGCATCGTTAAGATCAGAAGGTCTGATTGAGACCAATGGTGACTTTGATGTTGATGTTAGCAGTGCCGGTGATCTTGAAGCAAGTATTAAAGCGGATGAATTGTCGATTGATGTATCTAGTGCAGGAGATGCGGAATTGACGGTTGAGGTCGATGCTATTGAAGCAGATGTATCGAGCGCAGGAGATATTGAAATAACCGGATCTGCACGAATGCAGGATGTTCAGGCTAACAGCTCAGGCGATTACGATGCATATGATGTGGAAAGTGAGGAAGTGGATGTGAGTGCGAGTAGTGGAGGCTCAATAAAGGTAAATGTATCTCAAAAAGTGGATGCCAGAGCAAGTAGTGGTGGTTCTGTACGTTACAAGGGTTCTCCTAGATATGTAGATGTGAGTTCAAGTAGTGGAGGAAACGTAAAAAAGTATTAATTTTTGATCCATGAAAAAATCAGTATCTAGTTTACTGCTATCCATTTTCCTGTCAGGGATAGCAGTAGCTCAATCAGAGGAAACCAGATCGCTCTCATCATTTTCCAGGGTTAGTGCTCAAGAGGGGATAGACGTATACATGAAAATAGGAGATAGGGAAGAGGCTAGAGTGGTTGCCAGAGGCATTGATATTGACGATGTTATAACAGAAGTGAGTCTTGGAAGATTAAAGATTCAAATCGATAATAACGATCGCTGGAGCAGAAATAGAGATCGGGATGTTGAAGTTTATCTCACGTTCAAATCTGTAAATGCTCTTGCTGCCTCCTCTTCAGCGTCCATTCAGGTGGAAGATCGGATCGTAACAGATGATGATTTTGATGTGGATGTATCAAGTTCCGGATTTATCAGGGCAAGTATTAAAGCAGATGATTTGTCTTTGGATGCTTCAAGTTCAGGTGATGTTGAATTGAATGTTGAAGTGGATGAGATTGAAGCAGACGTATCAAGTTCCGGTGATATTGAACTTGAAGGATCAGCCAGGATGCAAGATGTTCAAGTGAGCAGCAGCGGTGATTACGACGCGTATGATGTCGAGAGTGAGGAGGTAGATGTAAGTGCCAGTAGCGGTGGATCGATCAAGGTAAATGTTTCAGAAAGAGTGGATGCACGTGCCAGTAGTGGAGGATCCATTCGATACAAAGGCTCACCCAGATATGTAGATGTAAGCTCAAGTAGTGGAGGATCAGTGAAAAGATATTAAGTGTTAGAAACAACATTCATTAAAAGCCTGCATAGTTTTGTGCAGGCTTTTTTTATGCAATGAAAATATCGCTCAGAATACTTACCTCAGCATTTGTTTTTCTCACTTTAGTTGCGTGTGAATCTGACAAAGATCGGCGGGATCGATTTTTCCAAATGGGGAATCTTGCGCTTGAAGATGGGGACTATACAAAAGCAGTTGATCTGTTCAATGAATCACTGAAAATCGATCCGGATTTTGCATTTGCTTTCAATAACAGAGGAGTAGCAAAGATGGAAGTAAATCATCCATACGAAGCGATCCTCGACTACAACCAGGCGATCCAAAGGCAACCGGACTACATTGATGCACTTTTCAACAGAGCATATGCCTACGAATCCATTGGCAGTTTTGATAAGGCGCTAGGCGACGTTGACAAGATCATGACCTTGAAGCCCGATTCAGCTTTTGTCTTTTTCTATAAGGGGCTCGTACAAACAAAAACCAAATCCTATGATTTGGCCCTGGAGAGTTTCACAATTGCTGATTCCATAAATCCGTTGAACCCGGAAACAATCATCAATATTGCGACCATTCACTACCTGAAAGAAGACCTGGAAACTGCCTCTGAGGTTGTGGCTCAGGGACTTGAACTAAACTCAAACGACCCGAATGCATCCAACCTACTCAGCCAGATACATCTCAAGAATGGCAATTACCTGGCCTCTTTGGTAGAAATAAACCGAGCATTGGATGTTGTTCCTCAGGAACCATACTTCCTTAACAATAGGGGATACATATACCTTCAAATGGATTCGCTCGATCTTGCACTTGAAGATATTGATCAAAGTATATTGCTGAATCCAAAAAATGGGTGGGCCTATCGGAACAAGGGAATTTATTTTCTTAAAAAAGAAGACTACAACCAAGCCATTCGTTTAATGAACAGGGCCATTGAAGAACCAGATTTTATTGACGAGGTCTACAATTATCTTGGAATGGCCTACAAAAAAAATGGTGATTTGGAAAAGGCATGTGAATCGTGGGCTGAAGGGGCTGCTAAAAATGAGCAGGCTAGTGTCAGACTGTTAGGTCAAAACTGTGAGGGCTCCTTCACGAACAATAATTGATTAAGCGATACCATGTGGCAGAAAAATACGATCGGAACTACCATGGTTGGGAGTAATACGAATGGGAAATAGAACACAGCAATGTTTTGTGGCTGTCCACCCAATGCGTATTCATAAAAGTAAGGCGTATAGGAAACAGCTCTCACTACGATATTGATCAGGAGCGCAAGTGCAGCAAAATTCCAAATGATAGCCCCTACCCGGTTTTTGCTGCGACTTCCAATCATGAATACCCCTACAAAAGGAGCTGTAATTCCTGAGATGATATCAAAATTAGAGCCCTCAAACGTCAGTTCCATACCGACAGCACCAATGATTCCTAACCATAGCAACACCATTTCAACAGGTACTCGAATAATATGGATATAGGTTAGTGTAGTAATTGGCATTTTGTTGAGGAATGTCCTGGTCCTCCTGTATATAAGTAGCACAAGAATGGCCAGAATTGTAATTCCTACGAAGACCATAAGTCGAGGAGGTGATGAAAAGTCCAGAAAAAATCCATTTAAAGTCAAAATAGAAACCAGGAAGATCCATACGCACAGCAAAGTAAGAATAATGGTAGGTGTGAAGTTTCTCTTACCTGCAGCGACAAAGTTTACTGCGTAAAATATGAATCCTACTGCTGCAGCGACTATTGCCAGAAATGTACCACTTATATAGGCGGGTATATTTTCCATATAGGGCTTGGATCAGGGTTGATATTACAATTTATAGAATTTCACTACCGGGCGGATTATTGTACGACGATAGTTTGATGTTTTTCGACTAACTAAAAATTATATTGGTCGAAAAATGGTTACTAATTTGCAGAATCATGAAATTAGCGCCATTAGCACAGTTTTTCGAAAAAAGGTTAAAGCAGGAAATGCCTGGAGCCTTGGCACATAATATAATGCTGCCTAAGCTTAAAAATGGTACTGGTATCAGATTTAAGAATGAAGGCCAGGCAAGGAAAGGGGGGGTGTTGATCTTGTTTTACGAAGAAGACGGGATTGTTCGGTTCCCACTAATCGAACGTCCCGAATATGATGGGATTCATAGTGGACAAATTGCCTTGCCAGGAGGAGGTGAAGAAGCATCGGATGACAATCTTATTCAAACTGCACTTCGAGAGGCAGAAGAGGAGATAGGAATTAACAAAAATGATGTTCAGGTTTTGGGTAGTCTCTCTCAATTTTTTGTTGGCGCAAGCAACTATGATATTTTAC
>JANQEC010000049.1 GCA_028278585.1 Cyclobacteriaceae bacterium
ATCCATGAACTTCTCAATTCTCATTTCCTCGTCTGTATAAAGTCCGTGAGTGGGGCTTACATTGAGTTCGGTTTTATTCAACAGATCCATCCGGTCATTGACGGAATAGGGCATAGTGTTCTCATGTCTGAGAAGCATATTTTCATTCCAATCATAAATTTTCAAATTGGCAATAAACCCTTTCCTGCAGTACTGTCGGTCGCTGCCAGGTAAATTGAAATACTGATAATAAACATAGATGGAAGGAAGATGATCTTGCTTGATTACTCCACTTTTTTTCCAGTCTTCTAAGGTTTTAACAGCATCGTTTACCGGGTTGTTTCCATTGGGAACGGATAGATGAATACTGGAAAATGGATTGTTATATAAGTTTTCGCGCTGCTTTTCAGAAACAACGTCAAAAAGTGGGGAAACAAGATCTTCGAGGTTATCAATGTATTCAGGACTGTATCTCCATGCCCTGAACGGTTTAATTTCAGCCATTAGTTTCTAGCTCTTGATTTCCACTTTTTTTCGCTGGAGTGATTTTTCGAAACCCTCAGCTTTTTTGATTCAAACACGTGATGGGCAACGGCTAATGCAGCTTCTGACATTTCATCGCTGATCTCTTCCTTCAGAACATCAGGTGTGAAGTGGTTCTCCACAAATTTTGTAGTGAATGTCCCATCCAGAAACTCTTTGTGACCTAAAACAAAATCGCAGAACGGTAGTGTGGTTTTTACTCCTGATATCTGATATTCCCGGATGGCTCGTTTCATTCGCTCTATTGCTTCATTTCTGTCTTTGCCATAAGAGATGAGCTTGGCGATCATTGGATCGTAATAAATGGAGACGTCCAACCCTTCTTCATACCCATCATCTACTCGTACGCCGGCACCCTGTGGCCGCTGGTAAGTGAGAAGTTTCCCTGTATCTGGTAAAAAGTTATTGGATGGATCTTCCGCATAAACCCTGACTTCAAGACTATGTCCACTCACAGTAAGATCTTCTTGTTTAAAGGGCAATGGTTGGTTATCAGCTATTTTTATTTGTTCTTTAACCAAATCAACTCCAGTGATTAATTCTGTGACGGGGTGCTCCACTTGCAGCCTGGTGTTCATTTCCAGGAAATAAAAATCCAGGTTTTCATCTGCGATAAATTCAACCGTTCCCGCTCCGAAGTAGTCACAGGACTTAGCAACATTTACCGCTGCTTCACCAATTTTCATTCTTTTCTTGTCGCTTAAAAGTGCGGACGGAGCCTCTTCTACTACTTTTTGGTGCCGTCGCTGAATGCTGCATTCCCTTTCAAACAGGTGTACGATGTTGCCATGCTTGTCGCCCAATACCTGAACTTCAATGTGCTTTGGAGATGCTATGTATTTTTCAAGGAAGACCTCATCATTGCCAAAGGAATTTTTTGCCTCACTCATGGCCCGTTCCATTTGCTCCTCAAAATTTTTCTTTTCGTTCACAATCCGCATGCCCTTGCCACCACCTCCGGCACTGGCCTTGATCATGATTGGATAACCAATTTCGTCTGCTACTTTCTTAGCTTTTTCTACATCGTTAATAGGCTTGTCCATACCTGGTACAAGCGGTACATTGAATTTTTGTACTGTTTGCTTTGAGGTAAGTTTATCACCCATAATACTGATCGCTTTCGGTGAAGGGCCTATGAAGTTGATACCGGCTTTTTCCACTTTTTTCGCAAAAGCAGCATTTTCCGATAAAAACCCATAACCGGGATGGATTGCATCAGCACCTGTTTTTTTACATGCATCAATGATTTTTTCCTGCACCAGGTAAGATTCAGATGCTGGTGCCGGACCTATATTGATGGCCTCATCGGCATAGGAAGCATGTGGTAAAAGCTTGTCAGCATCGCTGTAAACCGCTACAGTGGCTATTCCCATTTCTCTTGCAGAACGCATCACCCGGATCGCGATTTCCCCTCTGTTGGCTACTAATATCTTTTTTATTGGCATTTTTTAAAACTTACCGCAAGTTTATCAAATCTGAAAGTATTCATAATATGTACAATCCTGCTAAATTTGCACCTTGTTTTAAGAAACCAGAGAACTATACAAGAATAGATGGATTTATTTGATAAGCTATTAAGCGATAAGGGGGCATTGGGGCAGTATTCTTTCCTTGACGAGGATGTCAATTATTATTTCTTTCCAAAACTGGAAGGTGAGATCCAGCCTAGAATGAAATTTAAGGGACAAGAGGTACTTGCCTGGAGTTTAAATAACTACCTGGGACTGGCAAACCATCCTGAAATTAGAAAAGCAGATGCAGATGCTGCGAAAGAATGGGGCCTTGGCTACCCGATGGGAGCAAGAATGATGACAGGAAATTCGGATCTCCATGATCAACTGGAGCAGGAGTTGGCTGATTTTGTTCAAAAACCTACTGGGATGCTGTTGAACTATGGATATCAGGGGATTATGTCCGTTATTGATGCTCTTGTTGACAGGAAAGATGTAGTGGTGTACGATGCTGAGTGCCATGCATGTATTATAGATGCATTGAGGATGCACATTGGAAAAAGGTACGTTTTTCCACATAATGACATAGAAAACTGTGAAAGACAGCTGAAACGGGCTGAAAAGCTTGCGAAGGAGCAGGGTGGAGGTGTTTTGGTGATAACAGAAGGTGTTTTCGGAATGAGTGGGAATACGGGCAATCTTGCAGCGATTGCTGAACTTAAGAAAAAATACAATTTCAGGTTACTTGTGGATGATGCGCACGGTTTTGGAACCATGGGAGAAACAGGGGCAGGAACTGGTGAGCACTACGGTGTTCAGGATGAAATTGATATTTACTTCTCCACATTTGCGAAATCTATGGCAAGTATTGGAGCCTTTATTGCAGGTCCAACGGAAGTGGTTAATCATTTAAGATACAAAGTGCGTTCGCAGATCTATGCCAAATCTTTACCTATGCCATTGGTTGTAGGTGGGTTAAAAAGGTTGGATATGCTGAGAACTATGCCTGAATTGCGTGAGAAGCTCTGGACGATCGTCAATGCTATCCAAGGTGGATTCAGAGAACGTGGATTTAACATAGGAACAACTAATTCTCCTGTAACACCGGTTGTTATTAATGGTGATGGACCTTTGGAAGCGGCTAATATGGTTCGGGATCTTAGAGAGAATTTTAAGATTTTCTGTTCTGTAATCGTATATCCGGTGGTACCAAAGGGGATGGTTATTTTACGAATTATTCCAACGGCTATGCATACGTTAGAAGACGTGGAAATAACATTAAATGCCTTTGATTCGATCAAGTCGAAGCTTGATGATGGTGTTTACAGAGAAGCAGGAATGGAAGGCGCTATATTAGTAAAATCTTAATAATTACTTCAAAAAAGCGTGATTATTAAGCAATTTCGGCTATATTGCCTCATCTTTTAATTTTATCAATAACCTTATTACCTTATAATTATGAGTAGATTTAACGAACTTAGAAACTTAGTAGATTCTCTTGAATCAGATTTTGAAAAATTCTACGACAAGAGAAACAATGCCGCAGGAACTAGAGTAAGAAAAGGAATGCAGGAGATGAAAAACCTAGCCCAAACAATTAGACTAGAAGTTCAGGATATTAAAAACAACGGTTAAGATTAATTGATTACCGCTTAAAAAAAATTTGGGAGCATTTGCTCCCTTTTTTTATGCCCGGATCTTTCGTAAATACGCTCTCCAGCTATTTTGGAGTGCTACAGACCCTTCAATAAGCGGTGGTCGAACCGTGTCCCTGCAGATTTCATCAACGAATAGTCCGGCTTTCAATGAAACCGGATTTCCTTCGCTAGAGAGTAATTCATAGGCTTTTTCGAGCGATTTGTTCAGTTTTTTCCCAGCATCCAGTTTGCTATTCAGGGTAGAGTTGACCATGAATGTGAATTCTTCCGGCAAAATGTTGGCAATCACCGAAATAACTCCTTCTGCACCATTTTTGATGAGTTCATACGTACCACCGTCTTCACCAGATAGTAAAAGAAAGTCGTCGGGTTTGTTGAAAATGATTTCCAGACACTGCTCAAGATCCCCGGAGGCCTCTTTCATTCCGATGATGTTTTCATGTTTTGAAAGCGCTAGCGTAGTTTCTGCGGATACATTTGAAGCAGTTCTGTGAGGCACATTATAAAGAATGATGGGTTTTGGCGATTCATCTGCCAGCATTTCATAGTGTCGTTGAATCCCTTTTTGAGAGGGCTTGCTATAGTAAGGACTAACAGATAAAAAGGCGTCTATATCAAACTCCGAGAGTTCTTTTGATTGGGTGATCAGTCCTTTCGTATTATTTCCGCCAAGGCCAAATACGATTGGAAGTCTTCCTGAATTGATGTTTTGAACAAATGAGAGAACCTCTAATTTTTCATTCCATTCGATCGTAGGGGATTCACCAGTGGTGCCCATCACCACTAAATAATTCACACCACCGTCGATTGTAAGATTGATGAGTTGTTCGAGCGAATTATAGTCAATACTAAGATCTTCATTCATTGGAGTTGCCAATGCAACACCCGTCCCTCCAAATTTTTCCATCATTTCAGATCATTTTTAAGTATTTGATGATGTCCTGGACATTTTGCGATTTATCCTCTGACTTTTTGATTGACAAGACTAGCAAATCTTTTAAAGGATCTGAATTAATACCAATCTTACAGGTAGCTTTTGAAAGGGCAAGGACATATTTGAAGTTAATATCTCCTGAAGTATCCATGGAAATAAGAAAATCAAACGCTCTGTTGGCGAAAGAACCCACAGGTGCTTTTCTTAACTCACCGGAAAGGGAAACATCTTTTTTGCAAAAGGAAAACCGATCATCACTTTCTTTAGCAGTAAAGGCCATTGAAGTAGTTTCCTTTCCGTCTCCTGAGAAACTATCGGTCAACTCGTCAATCAGATCTTTTTCGAATTCTTGGGAATTGTAGAGAATGCCTATGGAACTTGCACTTCGATATGATTGATTCTCGTTTTTCTGGAGCTTTGATAGCTTCCTACATTTTCTGTTCAGTAATGCGGTTTTTATCATTCTCTAGTAGTTGGTTAAAAGCATCCTCGTCTAAAATAGCAATCCCGAGATTTTCTGCCTTTTCTTTTTTTGCTGGCCCCATATTGGCACCGGCAACTAAATAGTTGGTTTTACTTGAGATACTGCTGGCAATCTTACCTCCCTGACTTTTTATAAGGTTTTTCAGATCATTTCGCCCATACCCTTCAAATACTCCTGACACTACAAACGTAAGACCTTTTAAGCTATCTCCCGCACCTTCTTTCTCCATGATCTCCATTTTGAGTCCCGAGGACTTTAATGAATCAACGATTTCATTGTTTTTAGGATTTGAGAAAAAGGATATAACACTTTCTGCAATACGATCTCCTATTTCATGAACAGCAATTATTTCTTCAAAAGTGGCATTTCTAACATGATCGATCGTCTTGAAATGCTCTGCCAATTTTTCGGCCACCGTTTTCCCGACAAACCGAATGCCTAACCCAAACAGCACACGTTCGAAGGGGATCTCCTTGGATCTTTGAATCGAATCCAGGATGTTATTCGCAGTTTTCTCCTTGATTGACCGTTTTACCACTTCACCATTGTCCTCTACATCCTCAAACTGTAAATCGTTGATCCGATCATACGTCAGGTGATACAGGTCTGAATAATTGGAAATGAGATTTTTAGATAGGAACCCTTTAATTGTTCTGGGACCTAATGTTTCAATGTCAAGTGCATTTCGGCTAATGAAATGTTCGATTCTTCCTAGTACTTGTGGTGGGCAACTCTGTTGATTGGGGCAGTAGTGTTGTGCCTCTCCCTCGGCTCTGACAAGCAAAGTATTACATTCAGGACATCTCTCAATGTATTGGATTGGATGTGAATCATCAGGTCTTGCGGATAAATCCACTCCTGTGATCTTGGGTATAATTTCGCCTCCCTTTTCGACGCTCACTGTATCTCCGATTTGAACACCCAATCGTTCGATTTCATTGGCATTATGCAATGATGCTCGTTTTACAGTGGTTCCCGCCAAAAAGACGGGTTCAAGCTCCGCTACAGGTGTAATAGCACCCGTTCTTCCTACCTGGTATGAAATATCTTTTAAAGTAGTGGATGCAGACTCAGCTTTGAATTTATACGAAATCGCCCAACGAGGATTTTTGGCAGTAAATCCAAGTTCTGATTGATGATCAATACTATTTACTTTGATAACAACCCCATCAGTCTCTACTTCCAGGGTGTGACGCTCTTCTTCCCACTTATTAATATAGTCGATAACCTCTTTGATGGAAGTGCACTTCTGGTAGGTTTGAGAGATGTTAAATCCCATGTCTTCCAGGAAGTGAATCGATTCTTCGTGTGTTTTGAACGTTTCATTATCATCGAGGTAGGTGTAGAGATAGCAATTCAGTTTTCTACTTGCCACAACCTTCGAATCCTGCATCTTAAGCGTTCCGGAGGTGGTATTTCTCGGGTTAGCAAGCGGCGCTTCTCCTTCTCTGATCCTGGATTCATTCAATTCAATGAATAGTTCCTTGGCCATGAAAACCTCACCCCGAACTTCAAACAAGTCAGACGTTGATTTTTCTAGTTTCAAAGGGATGGTCCTGATCGTCTTCACGTTGTTGGTAATATCATCTCCCTTCGTACCATCACCCCTGGTCACCCCACGTTTCAACATTCCATTCTCATAGATCAGGCTGATGGCTACACCATCGAATTTCAACTCGCAGAAATATTCATAATCATCTGTACCCAACCCCTTTTTCACACGCGTATCAAAGTCTTCCAGCTCTTCGAAAGAGTATGTATTGCCGAGTGAAAGCATCGGGTATTTATGGAAAACCGTTTCAAAATCTTTGGTAATTGTTCCACCGACCCGGGAGGTGGGAGAGTAGGAGAGTTTCAGATCAGGGTACTCAGCTTCAAGCTTCTCAAGCTCTTTTAGTTTTTGGTCAAATTCATAGTCTGAGATCTCAGATTGACTTTTTTGATAATAGAGATGATTGTGATAATTAAGCTCGTCAGTGAGCGATTTAATCTGTTCTTTTATTTGTTCCTGACTCATTGGGGAACAAAACTAATCAGGGTCGAATTATTTTTCTTTTCATGATCTTCAACTTAATCAACTTTTGGTTGTTCATATCTCTATTTTTGCGTCATGAATTCCTTCGAAGATCACCTCGATAAGTATTCGATCTTTTCCATTGTTCGCTCGGTTTCAAAAGAACTTGGACTGGAAACCTATGTTGTGGGTGGTTATGTTCGTGATTTACTCCTGGAAAAGCCTTCAAAGGACATTGATTTCGTATGTGTGGGCAATGGACTAAAGCTTGCGGAGGACGTAACAAAACGCCTGGGAAATGAAGCAAAACTGTCCGTTTTTAAGAAATTTGGTACTGCCTCTATTCATTTTGAAGGATATTCATATGAGTTTGTAGGAGCCAGGAAGGAGTCGTACCGGGAAGATTCCCGAAACCCGGAAGTGTCTTCAGGGACACTTGAAGATGATCAGAACAGAAGAGACTTCACAATCAATGCCATGGCAATTAGTCTTGGCGAGGAAACGTATGGATCACTCATCGATCCTTTTGGTGGAGCCGGTGACCTGAACAAGAAAACAATCAAGACACCTGTTGCTCCTGAAATCACATTTTCCGACGACCCGCTACGGATGATGCGTGCGATCCGTTTTGCGACTCAACTTGCTTTTGATATTGAAGCTGATACCTTTCAGGGAATTGTTGATTCCAGGGATAGGATCTCCATTGTTTCCCAGGAACGAATTACGGATGAACTCAATAAGATCATTCTGTCGAAAACACCATCTTATGGGTTCAAGCTGTTGTTTCATTCCGGACTCCTGGAGATTATTTTTCCAGAGATGGCAAAACTGCAAGGAGTTGAAAAGATCAATGGAAAGGCTCATAAAGATAATTTCTATCATACGCTCCAGGTACTTGATAACATTAGTGAGATGACAAATGATCTCTGGTTGCGGTGGGCTGCTATTTTGCATGATATCGCCAAGCCAGCCACCCAGAGATTCAATGAAAAAGTGGGTTGGACCTTTCACGGACATGAGGACATGGGTGCCAAATGGGTGCCGCGAATTTTTAAGAAGTTGAAATTGCCATTGGATGACCGTATGAAGTACGTCCAAAAACTTGTAAGACTCCATTTGCGCCCTATTGCACTTGTAAATAGTAAGGTCACAGACTCTGCAGTGAGAAGAATGGTTTTTGAGGCTGGAAATGATGTGGGCGACTTGATGACGCTTTGTCGCGCAGATGTAACATCGAAAAATTCT
The DNA here is from genome assembly GCA_028278585.1 of Cyclobacteriaceae bacterium. Lineage (GTDB taxonomy): Bacteria > Bacteroidota > Bacteroidia > Cytophagales > Cyclobacteriaceae > Ekhidna. The sequence continues at coordinate 8,309 of JANQEC010000049.1, forward strand.
GATCGGGTGGAGCGGTATCAGAAGAATTTTACGAGCGTGGAACGAAAGATCAAAGAAGTAGAAGAACGGGATCGCATCATGAATTTTCAGCCGCCGGTTACAGGGGAAATGATTTTGGAAATGTTCGATATCAAGCCCTCAAAATTGATTGGAGATATCAAAGCCGAAATAAAAGAATCCATCCTTGAAGGTCGGATTGCAAACGACAAGGATGAGGCTTTTGAAATGATGTTGGACCTTGGGAAAAAATACGGCCTGAAGCTTAGGAAGTAAATCCTTCGCTGATAGTAGACAAATAGCTATGTTTGCAGGCGTTTTACATAGAATCTATCAGAAAAGTTATAACTATCTGGTAGAAAGTACCAAATGGATAATTTCTATGTAATAAACAGTGAACTTTAGATAAGACAGAAATGATGAAAAAGATATTTTATGCGTTGAGCCTTGTGTTGGCTTGTCAGATGGTAAAGGCGCAAAGCACCGAAATTGCTCAGGGAGATTCAATTCCCTGGGAGATCCGTAAGCAATCGTTTATTTACAATTCGGCTAACTTGTTTAATGATCCGCAGGTAGCTAAAATGGCCCTATACAACCTGATCGCTGAAAATCCGGGAAACCCAAGTCTTTACGATTCACTTGCACTCATTTATCTTCAGTATAACCAACATGCATCTGCTGCATTGGTGGCTGAGCAATCACTTCGGATTAACAAGGACAATCTTTTCGCAACAGAAGTTGCTGCCAGCGCATTTGACAATCTTGGCGTTAAAGAAAGATCTATTCCTCATTACGAAACAATCTACCTCGCTGAGAACGACGTGAACGTGCTTTATAAGATTGCTTTCCTCCAATTTGAATTGAAGCGGTATGGCGAGGCTGTTACTTCAATAGATATTATTATGCAGAATGAGGACGCCAAGTCTCAGGTTGTGGTTTTCCCTACGGAAGATAACCAGGGGCAGGAAGTTCCATTGAACGTTGCTGCTCACAGGATCAAAGGAATGATAGAAGAAGCCAAGGGGAATGATGATGAGGCAAAGCGACTCTTTCTTGCAACCCTGGAAATGTTTCCGGGATTCCAGGTTGTACAGGGGCAACTTCAATTATTGAGTAAAAAAGGGCAGGAGGAGAAGAATTAATTGTTAGTTGCAAGTTGCTAGTTGCAAGGCTTGTAGCCAATCACCCATGGCTTGTAGCTCATCACTTGTGGCTTGTAGCTTATGGCTTGTAGCCTATCACTTATAGCTTATAGCTTAAGAAGTCCGAAACTTGCCGTAAAGATGTCGCCTTTTAAGTCTGTTATAATCCGTATAATTGTTTGATTATGACAGCATTTAGCAATCAAATAAAACAACAAAGGGAGCAAAAGGGGCTCAGCCAGGAGGAAGTGGCAAGACGAGCCGGAATTAATATACGGACGCTTCAGCGAATCGAAAAAGGCAAGACTTCTCCATATGGAGCTACATTACGGGCCATCAGTGAAGTTCTTGATTTGGATATGCATAGCACCTCCTTGAGCCCGGAAGACCGAAAGCTTGCCGTAATTTTTGAGTTATCTGCCTTGACATTTTGGATTTTTCCTTTTGGGAATTTGATCATTCCTTACCTGATGTATGTGATTCTTGGTCAGCGCTTACCTGGTGGCACATATGCATGGCAACAGGTTAAGCGATTTCAACTTCCATGGACAGTCGTTTTATGGGTTCTTCTTGCAGTCCTCGTTTTCTTCATGATCAGTAATCGTGCGGATATGATGCTGGCTGTTGTAGTGATCATTTTGGGCTTGGTTTTTTTGAATACCATTATTCCGATCACAAAGGCTTACCGCTTTCATAGGGCAATGACTGATCCTTCAATCCAATCCTAATGGTATGATAAGTGGTCAAAGAAGCAAGACGTATGTGATGCAGAAGAGTCGAAATAATAGGCCTTGAACAAAAATCCCTGGTGAAGCTTCAATAATTTGGTTAACTTAAATACCAAACCTAATCTGACCACCTATGAAGAGCCATTGGATCCTTTTTGCTGCCGCATGTTCTTTTTTAATCACTTGTGAAAATGTTGGAAATGATAACAATTCGTCACTACAGACCTTTGCGGATTCGATATTTAATGTTCATGTAGACAGTTCAAATATTGCCGGGGCATCTGTGATTGTTTTTCAACAAGGAAAGATGCTCCTCAACAAATCATATGGATACGCAAGCCTTGAGTTATCGGTGCCAATGCCAGAAGATGCATCATTTGAGATAGGCTCAGTGACCAAACAATTCACGGCTGCTGCTATATTAAAGTTGGTTGAAGCAGGCAAACTCTCTCTCGAGGATGATTTTACACAATACATTGATTTTGATACGAAAGGAAGGAAAGTCACAATTAATCAACTTCTGAATCACACCTCTGGAATTTCCAGCTATACGGAGATTAGGGAATTCTGGGATCTTTCTCTTCACGAGTATGAGCGGGATTCCCTTGTTAGACTGGTTGAGCAAAAGGATTTCTTATTTGAACCGGGAGAGGCCTTGATTTATAATAACTCGGGTTACTTTCTGCTGGGTTTGATCATTGAAAAATTATCAGAAATGACGTATGAGGAATATCTGAGTGAGCAAATTTTCAAACCTCTTGGGATGAATAACACATATTACTGCAGTACTTCTAAAGTGGTAAAAAATAAAGTTTATGGGTATGGGTACAGCCCTGAAGGTCTTCGACAAAAATCTTACCTTGATCATACCTGGCCATTTTCTGCCGGATCTTTATGTAGTACTGCTTCAGATCTGATCACCTGGATGCAGGCGTTGCATTCCGGGGAGGTATTGAATGAAGAGTTCTATTCTGCTCTTATCACTCCGGGGGCTCTTAATGATGGTTCACAACTGCGATATGCCATGGGATTATCCAATTTCAGTAATTATGGCAATCCAACCATTAGTCATGGTGGTGGTATCAACGGATTCCTTTCTGCCACACGATATCATCCTGAGGCAGATCTGTATGTGGTCTGTCTTGTGAATACTACCGGACCCCAGGGAGCAGGGTTTTTTGCCAATCAACTCACCTGGAGACTATTGACTAAAAATGAAAGGGAAGGAGTAGATCTGGATATCGATACAAATTCACTGGTTGGAACCTATACAGGTCAGGTGCGCGGAAGAATAATTTCAGTTGAAGTGGGAGCGCTTCCGGATGCAATTACTACATCAATTGTAGGACGCGATGACGTTGATACTTTATCAACTTATATTGGAGATAATACATGGGTGGATGGAAATGATATCATCAAAATAGAAAACGGAGAATATCGTGCGGACCAGATTGGCGGTTACTACATTTTGAGGCAAGATTAGTCTCTTTCACATATAAAGAAATGTGAGACGTAATGCCTTCTGTCTATTCTTTCCCGGGTTGATAACTGCTTATTATACCTTTCTTAATCTCCTTTTCAGAAAAAGCAACTTTCTTCATTTTGTTTTCGGCAAACATTTGTGCCTGGTCGTCAAAATAGGGACTTTCCGGATCGTTTGATTGTCCATAAGCCAACACCGAGTAAGCCTTGATCTTCTTTCCAAACTCTACGGCGAAAACCCAACCGTCACCGCCAATCACCCGCCGCTTATTGTCCTCTTCTTCAGGACCAAAATAGATTACCCTGAAATTACCCAACGTTCCAGAGCCGCCACCGACCGGGACATCCACATCTCCACGACGCACACGATACACATCTCCCCAGGCGAGCTTATAATCACCGTACTTGCGCGTGAGGGTATCAATAGCCATTGTTAGTGCTTTCATGGCACTATCCGGCTTATTTATTCCCATAGGAGTATCCATAGGCTTGTCCCACTCCCAGGGCTCCCGGTAAACACTGTCTGCGCCAACCAATGAACGATAGTACCAAAACCATTCATTGAAGAGAACACTCCCCTGACTCTCTGCTGCCGAGGTATTGTCCCAGGCCTTAAGGTAGGAGGCAGTTTCAGCATTCTGGTCCTCAATTAAACCAACCAGTTCATCTTTCAGCCGATTGGCAGCCAACATTTTCATGCTGTATTTCATATCGACCACCTCTTCGAGGCTGAATTTTTTGTCATTGTCAATTAATTCCAGGCTGTGTTGTGAGCGCAACCTTAGTCTTGGTTCCGGGTAGTTATTGGGTTGCCCGTCTTGTGAAATAGGTTGTTGCAGATTGGTGAGGTAGAAAGGGTCATTCGAGTTTTGCAGATAGCCTCCCCTGGGGTTTAGAAGTTGAGGGATTCTCTCAAAATCCTGGTAACGAGACCAGATCTCATCACTTTTGGTGACCACATTTGCCACGGTGTCCCCCTGAAAATCATGTGGGAGTTTAGGAGTAGAGGCATTCCAGATGTAGAAAATGTTCCCCTGATCGTCGGCGTAGGTATAATTGCTTGAGCTTATGTTGCGTTTCCGCATCGCATTTTTCCACTCCTCAAGGTTGTTGGATTGCATCATTGCCACCAGCTGCTCTCCACGTTGGAAATTGTTCCAGTCTGCTGTCTTTACTACGTAGATAAAGCCGTTGGAGCGATCAATCACAGGACCAAAAGGAGTGTAAAGCCATTCTTTGTTTACCAGCCCGGTACCCTCGCCGTTTTTGAACTCGACCTGGACATTTTTCCTGCTAATTGC
>JANQEC010000394.1 GCA_028278585.1 Cyclobacteriaceae bacterium
GACGGTAAACGGATGCAATATCAATGCGGGCGACATGTATGGAAGTGGCACTATAAGTGGCAAAGAACCAGATAGTTATGGGTCATTACTTGAACTAACCTGGGCCGGAAATAACCCAATTAAATTAAGTGACGGTTCCGAGCGGAAATTCTTGCAAGACCATGATACTATTACCATCAGGGGTTACTGTGAAAAAGAGGAAATCAGAGTGGGTTTTGGGGAAGTAAGAACTGAAATTTTACCAGCAAAATCTTAAGCTTTTGGATCTCAGTAAGACAAAGCGTTTTGGTGTTCATTTAGATGTGACACTTAAGTTGATCAAACAAGACATCCTGAAACGATTTCGGGACAATGGCATTGATCTGACACCCGAACAGTGGACGGTGATTTCTGAATTGGCTGATCAAAAGACCATTTATCAACGTGAATTGGCTGCCGGTACGTTCAAGGATGCACCAACGGTCTCCAGGATCGTTGAATTGCTTGTGAACCGAGGGTATGTTTCCAGGAAAGCAGACAAACTTGACCGTCGAAAATTCCTGGTGTCGCTAACGGTCAAAGGAAAGGCGATCTATGAGAAATCAGCTCCCATTCTATACGATGCCAGGACGCTTGGCTGGAAGGGCTTAAATGATACCGATTATAAAGACCTTACCAGGATTTTAAGTAAGATATCTTCCAATATTTCAAATGGTCACGATTCTCAAGGTTCCTGATCATTAGTTTCCATTCTTTCGCTAATTTTAGAAGCAGGACCGATTGTGAATGAACCTAAGAGTCACTGCTGCCACTTTTCTCGCATTCATTGTCTTTACTGAAAAAGGGAAAAAATTTGTTTTACGAATGAGCATGGGTGAAGTGCAGGACAAACTGCCTAAAGATGCCTTTGCGAGAACACACAGAAAATATTCCGTCAATCTTTCAAAGATCACCTCGATCGATGTACAGGATAATCTGATTTTCATTGATGATCTTAGCATTCCGATAAGTCGATCCTACAAAGAGGAATTACTTAAACAACTTGATTGGATGAAGTGAAAATTGACTGAATGAATATCGAAGAATTTAGAGACTACTGCCTGGCAAAACCAGGAACCACAGAACACTTTCCTTTCGATGAAAATGTACTTGTTTTCAAAGCAGTGAAAATGTATGCACTCGCTGATGTCAGGGATTTTGAAAGCATCAACCTTAAATGCGATCCTGAATACGCCATTGAACTTCGTGAACGGTACCCAGGGGTAATCCCGGGGTACCATATGAATAAAAAACACTGGAATACGGTCTCAACAGATGGAAGTATTTCTGATAAAGTGCTCTACCAATGGATCGATGACTCCTATGATTTGATTGTTTCAAGTTTAACCAAGAAAGAAAGAGCGCTTCTGAATACCCGCTAATTCTTCATTTTGATGTGGTCGCTGTGTTCACGGAAATGTTTCAGCAGCATGACCGAATTGTCCCTGGAAATGTTTTGAAAATTTACTTCGATCGTAAGTGAATCAATGCCCGAAACATCTGCAATCATCTGGATCCGCTCAGGATGATCTTTACATGCATCCCAAAAATCAAGTACTGTTCTGATTCCCGCCGCGTGCAGCGATTTGTAATTTTCCTGGAACTCCATGATCAACTTAGCCTGGGCAATCCAGTCAAGAAGTGTCCGCATGGGAAAGGGAGTCTTAATGATAAGAAGAAGAAAATCATACTGAGCAAGGTTCTGCACATTGTCAATTCCAAGTTCACCCAAACGAATGCGATGAAGCTGGCTCATCCCTTCGATGCATTCCAGACCAAAGTTTGTAGAAGCATGTTTGCCATTTGTTGGAAATACTTTGACCTTGTCAAGCAATAACTTGAACCCCTTTTCAGGAAAAATTCCAGTCAAAAATGCCACAACAAGGACCATTTCACCGCCCAGACCCACAGCTTCTCTGCCCATTAAATGCGAAAGCATCAGGGCTACGATTGCAGAAAGCATCATTCGAATTCCAACGGAAAAAAAGTTGCCTGGTGTTAAATCGACGGTGGCGTATCTTCTGTAAACATATTGAGCAGAACTTATGAAAGAGCCAAATATGGCATAGGCAACTACAGCCACATTTCTCTTTTCATCCAGGAGCGCGGGATCACTTTCCCAGAACAAACTTCCGGACCATAGTATATTCCTTATCGTACCGGTGTTCTCGTACATTATCCAGCCAAGAAAGGCCAGGTACATTCCCAGGAAAGTAATTACGGTCACAAAAAGGAGTGGCAAGACGTAATCAGAAACCGGGAATTCTTTCTCAATACTGTCCCTGAAACTAAAGCTACCGTACTCATCCGTTAGTTTGATTTTCTTTTCCAGCATTTCGAGTTGCTCCTGCTTCCGGGCAAGCCGGAACTTGAAAAAAGAGAACGTAATGAGGGGAAAATAGGCAGTCAACGCAATCGTTGCCAGAATTTCTATAAATGTTGAGGGAGCCATAATTGTGGTGGTTGATCAAATATAATTAATTGGCTTGTAATGGTCTTATTTGAACTAAACTCCAGCCCCAAAGATCTTTTAAGATCATGTTACATTTGTTGGCCATGAAAAACATTCACGTATGAAACCAATCAACCATTTACTCTCAGCTTTATTAACTATTTCAATACTATCATGTGGCTCCCAAACCAATGAATTAGATGTTCTAATCAAGGGCGGGAAAATCATTGATGGAAACAATGGAGAAGCTTTTGTAGGAGATATCGGTATAACAGGTGATTCCATTTCCTTCATAGGAAATGCAGATGAATCAAATGTAAAAGCCAAAAAA
>JANQEC010000109.1 GCA_028278585.1 Cyclobacteriaceae bacterium
AAACTACAGGCAAGAATCTCCAAAGGAAGCGTACGACGCATTGATATTCAGATACTTCAATTCACCGTCCGGGTATTATTCAGTCAATCTTTCGGGCAACATTCGGGAGTCCGTGGATCAGGTGCAAGCACATTGGGAAGCGGCCTTTGGGACAAAAACATTCAACTATTTCTTCCTGGATGATCACTACAATCAACAATACCAGGCGGAGTTGAAATTTGGAAATATCTTCGGACTATTTTCAGGCTTAGCAATTATTGTGGCTTGTTTAGGCCTGTTTGGATTGGCCTCCTACATCACCAGCCTCCGAGCCAAAGAAGTGGGTGTACGAAAAGTCCTGGGTGCATCCTTGCAAAATCTTTGGATGCTGCTAACGAGTGACTTCCTGAAGCTTGTAGGCCTCTCAATTGTGATTGCGGTTCCAATTACCTACTTCGTCATGCAAAACTGGCTGGAAAACTTCGCCAACAGGATCAATCTTGGGGCATTCATCTTCCTATTCCCTGCTTTGATTCTGATCCTAATTGCTGTAGCAACGGTTTCCTATCATACAGTTCGTACTTCCAGCTTGAACCCGGCGGAGACGTTGAAAGATGAGTAAGTAGTACGTTGTGAGCCTTAAGTTGAAATCAAAAGTAGTTAGTATATAGACGTGCTGACACCGGCTCAAATTTGTAAATTGCACAACCTTGCCCTCCCAAATTAAGTAAGTCCATATGCAATGACTTTTATCCAGGGCTTTTGTTTAATTGGTGTGATCACTGGTGTCTACCTGGGGATACAATTCATAACTGTGGGAAGGAAATCATCAAACACCAATTACTATCTGGGACTCTTCTTTTTACTTATTGCTTTTCGAATCGGGAAATTATTGATTCAGGAAATGGGCTCTGAAACGATCCAAAGTATCTATTTCAATGTGATGCATGCCTCTTACCTGGCGCTTGGTCCTGTCACATGGTTATACATCCGATCCTACCGTTCATCTCCTCAAGGCATGGTTAACAACATGTTCCATTTCATTCCATCTATGGTTTTGCTCATAACAGCCTTCCCTGCACGACAGCTTCTGGGAGAGTCCGTTTGGATCATTTTTTACTGGATCATTCAGCTACATCCCTTATTGTATGTAATCAGCGCCTGGAAGTTTTTGAAGCAGTCCGTCCATTCCAACAGACCGCCCGTAAATCAATTAATTTGGCTAAAAAGCATTATTGGATCCGTGCTGGTAATTGCGACAATGAATGTATCGTATTTCATTTTTCATTTTCCATTCTATCTTGTCACTTCTTCCCTGTTGATACTCACCTCTTATCTCATCATCTCTTTGGCATTTAGCGGGAAACAGAATGTTGTCATTGGAAAAAATGATAAAAAATACAAGAATCTCCGTGTATCCTCTGAAGAGATCCATGCCATATGGAACAATGCAAAAGAGTTACTTAGCAAAAAGGAATTGTTTCTTAATGAAGCTTTGAAGTTAGCCCACGTATCCAGGCAATTGAATACGCCTCCTCATGTGCTTTCAATGGTAATTAATACCTGCAGCGGAAAGAATTTCACGGACTATATCAACAGTATGCGGATCGAGAAAGCTCAGCAAAAACTCTTCGAAGAAAGAAACAAGAAAATTCTAACTATCGCACTTGAAAGTGGTTTCTCCTCACTCTCTGCTTTTAACAAAGCTTTTAAAAAGAAAACAGGGCTCAACCCTTCTGAATACAGATCTAAATCACTTTAAAAAAAGATGATCGATTTATAAAAGAGGTGGTTTATGACCTTTGACAAGGTCTTCTTTGGCTCCAAAAATCAAAGAACTCATGTCAAAGAAAAAATACAGTATAGGGATGGTGGGCATCCTGTTGCTCGCAGGGACATCAAGCCTTGCTCAATCTAATCCACTCAGCAGTGATTCAATGTACTATGCATCCTGGGTTGGTGAATGGTATAAAGTAGAAGACGATCAATTATCGAATAAACCAACGTTCATCGTAAAAAGAGGATTATATGCCAGCTCTTTTGAGGAGTATTGGATCGAGGCTGGTGGAAATTTTTCAATGGCCTGGCGTGCCTGGGATAGCAGAACTCAAAAATGGGATTTCGCCTGGATGTCGACCGATGGCCTTTTTCAATTATGGCAGGGGAAAAAGGTGGACACCACCTGGTATATGCTTAAAACCTTCATAATTGATGATAAAGAAGTTTTTTCTCGACAAGCATTTATTCCCAAGGGTGAAAACGAATTAATCCGAACAAGTGAGCACTCCATGGACAACGGAAAAACATGGCGATTGCGATTCAGGGAAAAATATAGAAAACGAGAATAGCAAGTGACAGCACCTTTACAAAGCAAAGGTTGATAAATTGCGTCTCTTTTCTAAAGGAATGTCAACTCATCAATCAGAAGATGCCATCAACGAACTGTCCTTTTACTCCCTGGGACATCCTGATCAAGCTTATTTCATCCACCAACATGTTGTAGATGCATACAAAGCCCAGACAATGGATCGTACGACCTCTCCGATTGGAGTCATTTTCTCTCTGGTCGGGTTGTATCTATTTCTTGAAAGGAACTACTCAGGCAAACAAGTACAATTGGCACACATGAAAATGGCTCGAAACAAAAAGCCCTGGCCTGCAATTGAGTTTCCTGATAACCGTGGTGATACATCAGTCCATGACGTATTAAAGGCCTGTCCTGGTGAAGAACGAGACAGAATGATCAGAAAATGGTGTGCTTCTGTATGGAAGTGCTATGAGAGTAGCCATGAAACAATCGCGACACTTGCAAAAGAGGAATTGGACTTGACTTAAGGATTGGATTTACACGTATATTAACACGTGGAATTTCGCAAAATCATTCATATCGATATGGATGCTTTCTACGCATCTGTAGAGCAACTGGACAATCCTGAATTACGTGGAAAGCCGGTGGCAGTAGGTGGAAATTCCAGGCGAGGTGTGGTGGCTGCAGCTAGTTACGAGGCACGTAAGTTTGGTGTCAGGTCTGCTATGCCATCCGCACGAGCTGCCAAGCAATGTCCCAATCTCATCTTTGTGTATCCCAGGTTTCCACGCTATAAAGAACTTTCCGCTCAAATCAGGAAAGTGTTTTTCGAGTACACAAACCTGGTGGAACCGCTTTCCCTGGATGAGGCCTACCTGGATGTAACTGAGAACAAGATCGGTTTGAACTCTGCGACACTCATTGCGAAAGAGATAAAAAAGAAAATTAAGGAAAGAACCGGATTGATTGCTTCGGCTGGAATTTCATATAATAAATTTTTGGCAAAGACCGCCTCCGATATGGACAAGCCAAACGGGCTCTACGTTATATTACCGCATGAAGCAGAAGAATTTGTAGCCAAACTTCCTGTGCATCGGTTTCACGGAATAGGTAAAGTTACTGCTGAAAAGATGGTAAAGGCCGGAATTTTTGTTGGTAAGGATCTGAGAAATAAAAGCCTGGAAGACCTTATCCGCCGTTACGGAAAATCTGGCAAGTATTACTACAATATTTCACGAGCCATTGATGCAAGAAAAGTGCAGCCTAGCAGAGAAACCAAATCGATCAGTGCTGAACGCACGTTCGAAGACAACATTTACGAACTGGCTGAAATCAATCAACAGTTGGACCGAATAGGTAGGATCTCCTTTGAGCGATATAAAAAGAATAAGGACAAGGGACACACTGTCACCATCAAAATCAAGTACGCAGACTTCAAACAAATCACCCGCAGCAAAACTGTGGATCATGGAATTGAAAAAGAAACTGAGTTCATTGAAACGGTTTTTGCATTAATGACAAATGATCTCTTGACTGAAGAAGGGATTCGTTTGATAGGGGTCGGAATCTCCAATTTCAAAAAAGAAGAAGAACCTAAGGAAGAAGTTCAGCTTACGCTTGAGTTTTAATCCTATCACGATTTCGAAACTTCAGAGGAGTCACCTCAACACGATCTTTAAATACCCGATTGAAGGCGGCCTCCGATTGGTAACCCATCTTGTGTGCCACATCACGAACCGGTAAATCACTACCTCTGAGTAATTCCTTTGCATTCAAAATGCGCCAATTAGTGAGATAATTCATCGGTGTTTCACCCACCAACTGTTTAAATTTATTGGAAAGGCTCGTTCTTGACATTCCAACTTTTCGAGCTAATGATCCTAACGTCCAATTCTCTCCAGGAGCGTTGTGAATTAATTTCAGGCTTGACGAGATCCGGTTATCCTTCAAAGCTGCAAGGAATCCTCGATCAATCTCATTTTGTTCTATGTACGCTCTTAGCGCTTGAATGAAAAGGATCTCACCCAGCTTCCTGATCACCACCTCATTGCCTTGCTTGTCTGTTTTAGATTCGTGGATCACCAGCTCTACAACATTTTGCAACCATACTTCCTCCCTTATTTCAGATTGAGTGATATGTATAAGTTCCGGTAAAGAATCAATCAAACCATGCTTTATTGTTCGGTCAAACTCGAAATGACCGCAAACAAGTGTGGTCGACACATGTTCGCCCTGAAAAATACGATCGCCGGACATAATGGATTGAACAACATCCGTTCCCGGAATTTTATCACTGGAAAGTGAATCCGCCAGCCAATGTGACGTCCCCCTGGGGAAAATCACCAAATCACCAGCCGACAATTCTATCAGGTCATCTTTCTTTTTCAATAAGCATTTGCCTTTGGTCACAATGTGAAATTGCGCAAATGGGCCATTGGGAACATCCATCCCCCAAGGAACCGGAAAGTCTGATTGAAAATAGATGGCGCTCGAAAGCCTGATCTTTTCCAACACATCGCTTAGTGCATCCATTTTTTGTACGATCTAGCAATTAATATATATTAACTAGCATTAATCGAACAAAAATAGCCAATACTTTTGATTCAAACTTTTAAACACATGAGAAAACAAAAAACAATTTCAATTCTAATCTTAACAATGATCTTAGCTATGAAAACAGAAGCGCAAGTATTTACCAATGATCAAAATGTAGCCAATAATGGATATGATGTAGTGAACTATTTCACAACCAATACAGCAGCAAGAGGTACCAAACAATTCTCACTAGAACATGGTGGTGTCACTTACTATTTTATGAGTCAGGATAACCTGGATGCATTCAAAGCCAATCCAACTAACTACCTGCCCCAGTTCGATGGTTATTGTGCGTTTGCTGTGGCAAAAATGAATCAGAAAGTACCGGTCGATCCTGAAACGTTCAGAATTGACGATGGAAAACTGTATGTCTTCTTCAACGACTATTATGAAGGATCGCCATTCAACACCATCGTTCCCTGGTTACAAAATGAAGCAGAAATGGAGAAGATGGCCGTTACCAATTGGAAAGGTTTGAAGGGGAATTAATTCGAAACTCCCTACAAATGTCATTTCGAGCTTGGTGAGAAAATCTGGCTAGATTTCTTCACTTTGTTCGGAATGACATTTTAATTTATTATTAAACCATTTGGTTGAATAAAGTTTTTGCATTAGCATTGTATCATTAAACTAAATGGTTGAATAACATGAGGGTTTTATGTGTCTTACTACTTGTTGGAAGCTCCATGATGGCATGCCAACAAGCACCGTCCGAACAAGCCATTTCAAAGATGGTTGAAGAACAGGTAGAGGCCCGTCTTGCCGAAATTGAGGCTACCGAAAAAGCCAATATGGAAACAATAGGTAAGCTCCTGCAAGGATTTTCTTCGGGAGATACAGAGCAAATAAATGAATTGGTTCATGCGGATTTTAAGAATTATCACGCTCCTGAAGGTTTACAGGATCGTGCTGGTTTCCATGAAATCGTAAAGCAGGTGAATGGCATTTTCGGTTCTTTTGATGAAATAGATCTAAAGCCGGCACATTTATTTGCAAAAGGAGATTATGTGGCAATGATGGATGTAGGTAGTGGAACCAGAAACGGAAAGGAATATTCCCATGTCGACATTCATATTTTCAAGTTGAAAGATGGAAAAATGTATGAACACTGGAATTCATTCGGATTACCTTCTCAAAGAAACATTTTAATGAAATTCATCGAAGAGTCTAATTAAATAGCTAATGAAAGCAGTACAAGTAAAATATACGGTGAAGCCTGAGTATGCAGAAACGAATAAGGCTAACATCAAAAAAGTAATGGATGTTTTGAAAGCCAATCCCATCAAGGGGAT
>JANQEC010000122.1 GCA_028278585.1 Cyclobacteriaceae bacterium
AAATGTGGCGGTTTCGAAATTTTCTCACTTTTAACAAACGAAATAGTCAAAGCCGGGGCATCTAGTTCAAATTTTGCATAGCTAGCCTCTACTTTGGCAGCTGAAGTATTGAAAAATTTAGTGTAAAAATCTACTGTGTCCTCAATTGATTTCACATAAAGTGAAATGTGAGTTCTTGGAAAAACTGTTTTCTGTTCCATTGTATTATGATTTAGTATGTTAAAAATTTATATAGCACTTTTCAAATGAGATGTCCTTTTGATTTTCTCCGATAATCCATCTATATCCGTCCGGATCGATCAAACCGATAGCATCTTCGGGTTTCTCACAATTTTCTTTTAATTGATTCAACCTGGAAAAGCGTTTCATTTTGCTATACACTTTCTTCAGGTGAATTTTATTCATTTTCAAGTGAAATGGATCATGGGTATCAGCCTCAATAGTTCTTGATTCCAGAATTTTGATCCTGAAATTCTCCAACTCAAAAACCAGTTCATTGGCATTCATTGAATCAGGCATTTGATCAAACAATGCCCGATAAAAAACCAGACTGCTGTTAAGGTCATTCGTATGTAAAATATATTCATTCATTTATTGCTATATTACGATGAATTTATTCAAAAAAACTCAGCAACAATTCGCCGCTGGGTCGTGTCTATCAAAGAGTGTCTCCATTCTTTCTTTTACTACATTCCACATTTCCGTATTGATGCAGTAACACATCGAAGTACCTTCTACTGTGCCCTGTATTAACCCGATTTGTTTCAATTCTTTCAGATGCTGGGATATGGTTGCCTGGGCTAAACCTAATTCATTTACCAGGTCACTATTGATGCACTGATTTGACTTTAACAAGTATTCAAGTATGGCAATACGTGCCGGATGGGCAAATGCCTTGGCAAGTAATGCCAACTCATTTTGCTCTTCAGTAAACAAGTCTGATTTCGTTATTCCCATATTGCAATATTACGATGAATAGTTGAATTAAGTTTCATTGACTTCTGATTTTTTTAAATTAATCAGCTATGAGCTCCCCAAAAACAGCGATTACCTCTCTAACCATTTGTTCAACATCTTTCCTGGTTCGTTCCGGATTCCCATAATAAACTCTTAAATAGGTCTTGCCATTCAGTTTTGTTCCAGTAATAAAAATGTTCCCTCTTGTTTCGATGGATCTTACTGCGTTAATGTTGATGGATTCATTTTCCTCATCACTTATATTCGGGTCCGCCCAACGAAAACAAAGAATAGAAAGTGGATGATGTGGCTCAACCTCAATGTTTTGCTCCTTTTCGAGCAACTCCGCCAGATAATTAATCATCTCGATATCCTGATTAACGAAGTTGGTGAGCTGTTCTGCACCGTAATATTTCATTGTAAACCAAATCTTTAATGCCCGAAATTCCTTGGATAGCTCGATGGTATGCTCTGAAGATTCCCAACGCAACCCTGGATCTTCGGTAAAAAGATAATCAGGTGAAAAATGAATGGCTTGCGGGATTTCTTTCAGCAGCACACAACTGGCTTCAAAGGTCACATACATCCATTTATGTGGGTTGATAATGATTGAATCGGCATGCTCGATCCCATTGAATTCATCTTTTAAGCTTGATAATCTTCTTGCCGGAAGCCCATAGGCACCATCCACATGGTACCAAAGGTTGTATTCCCTGGCTATTTCAGCTAAAGTTTGAAGATCATCGATACTTCCAGTATTTGTGGTTCCAGCGTTACCAATGATCATCAATGGTTGAAACCCTTTTGAAAGGTCATCCTGGATGGCTTCTCTTAGTTGATTTGTGTCTATTTCAAATTGCGAATCAACATCAATTTTTCTAAGGTGATCCCTACCTAGCCCCAGAAAAACCATTGCCCGATCGACACTTGAATGCGTCTGATTTGAGCAGTAAACTGTGAAAGGTTTTTCGTTGTAAAAGCCGCTCATTTCCCTGTCCGGAAATCTTGAGGCAAGGGCAAAATGCATTCCCATCAGGTTGGACATTGATCCGCCTGAAGTTAAAGTTCCTTTATTGAATTCAGGTAAGCACGTGAATTCAGCAATCCATTGGATGACGAGTTGCTCTAATTCCGAAGCAATGGGTGAGTTGTTCCATTTAAGCCCATTTTGATTGAAAAATGCTTTTATGAATTCAGCCAAAGCTGAGACTTTGTTCCCACTTCCCGTAATATAGGCTCCAAACCGGGCATCTGTATTCCTGTTGAGGTATGGGAGGATCTGTGACTCAAATTCCACAAGTACCTGATCGAATGAATCGTTTTTAGCTGGAAATGTTGTTTGAAGGGCTTGCTTTACAAGTATTGGATCGTTTGATTTCAGGATAGGGTTTTCTTTAGAGTTTTCGACAGCCCTGTTCAACACCTTCCATGTCTGATCCAAATAGGTTTTAGTTTCTTTTAAGTTCATTAATTGTTTCGTGTCAATATTCTACTTGGTTACTTCTTATCCCAATTGATCATCAAATCTACTTAGTTGTTCTATTTATTTATTTTTGTTGTAGAAGAGATAGTAGCTGTCCAATAGGTAGCTCACTTATTTTTTAGCTTAAGGAAGAAAATTGAAAAAATAAGTTGAATCTCTTGTGGAACCTCCGCATACCTTAATTCAAATTAAAAAGGTGTGCGGAGGTTTTTTGTTTTTACTACTTTAAAAAAATTGTTATGAAAAAAGTTATCACTATCATTTTAGGAGCAATCATCCTGGTAGTTGCGATTTACTTCTTTTTGCCTGAAATACTATTTGGAACCGCATGGGGACAGAAGTTTTTCCTGAACATGGAAGGAGAAGATGTGGCCTATTTTTATTTTAAAGAAAATCAGAAATCGAAGGATACTATTTATATGAGAGGTGTCATCTATTCCAACACGCATAATGATATCAGGCAAACTCTTAACAACAACCCACAGCTAACCACTCTTGTAATGGAAGACGTACCTGGATCGATTGATGACGAAATCAATCTTTTAGCTTCAAGGGAAATTAGAAGCCGAAATCTCAACACTTACATACCTGATAGCGGCATGGTGGCTTCAGGTGGTACTGACATGTTTTTGGCCGGAAAGGAAAGAGCTGTTCATGAAACTGCAAAGCTTGGTGTCCATTCCTGGAGTGGTGGAGATCTTGAAGCATTGGAGTATCCAAGAGATCATGAAGAACATAAAAAATACCTTGACTACTATGTTGAAATGGACATTCCCACTGATTTTTATTGGTACACATTAGAAGCAGCACCTGCTGATACCATCCATTGGATGACTCTTCCCGAGATAGGCAAATATCAAGTAGTTACAAATGCATTGGATCTCAATAAGATGCTTAGACTCCAAAAAAGACTGGCCTCTGATGCGTTCAAAGGCCGGGGAGCGGGAGACAATCAGCTGGCCCAGGAGGTAATTCTGTCTTATTTTGAATCCATCAATCTAAAGGCATTCGAAAATGGATATAAATATTCATTTCCATTTCAGGATGAAAATTCTGGTGAAGAAAAAACAGGTACTAATCTTATTGGGTATGTAGAAGGTAGCAAGTACAAAGATGAGTATTTCGTTATCGGAGCTCATTACGATCACCTCGGCGTTGTGAACGACACGATTTACAACGGTGCGGATGATAATGCCTCGGGCACTTCTGCACTGCTTGTTCTGGCAAAGTACTTTTCCATTTACCAGCCAGAACATTCTCTCATCTTTGCCGCTTTTGACGCAGAGGAACACGGATTGTTTGGCTCTAGGTATTTTGTAAATAATCCACCGGTTAAATTTTCAGGCATTCTTATGAATTTCAATTTTGATATGATTAGCCGCAATCCAAAAAATGAAATATATGTTGTTGGCACCTTGCCTTATCCTCAGTTCAAGCCGCTCATTGAAAAACAAGCCGAAAACAGTCCATTAACTATATCCTATGGGCACGATAATCCGAAGGATAAAACCAAAGATTATTGGATGTATGCCTCTGATAATGGTCCTTTTTTCGCAAAAGATATCCCCAACATTACATTTAGCGAAGAGGATCATCCAGGGTACCATCAACCAACCGATGACTTTGAAAATATCAATCCAGAATTTTACAGAAATGTTGTTCGGTTGATTCGTGGGTCTATTGAAGCAATCGATCAAAACTACCCAGCAGCTGAAATCAATTCATCATCCAACTAAATAGCTAAATTATGAACATCCCAATTTTTGAACTCGAGCGAGTTCAGTCTCTTTTTGAAAACACCGTGGATTTCAATCTCACTGAAAGTGGATTTCATCCATACACCTTATCCGAATTGTTGGATGCAGACCAGCTAAACGAGCTAACAAACACTGTCTTAGGTTATGGACAAACAAATGGTTCCATACCGCTTCGAAAAAGAATCAGTGACATGTACAATGATGTCGATGAAGAAAATGTCCTGGTGACCAACGGTTCCTCTGAGGCAAATTTTGTAGCATGTCATACCTTACTTGAAAAAGGTGACGAAGTGGTTATGATGATCCCTAACTATATGCAAATCTGGGGCATTGCCAAAGAAATGGGTTGCATCCCGAAAGCCTTTCACCTGAAGGAAGAAAACGAATGGGCTCCAGATCTGGAAGAATTACGATCCCTGGTTTCTCCTAAAACAAAAATGATTGCAATCTGCAATCCAAATAATCCAACAGGATACACACTCACCTCACAAGAGATAAAGGAAATTGTCGAAATAGCTAAAAGTGTGGATGCCTGGGTTTACTCAGACGAAGTTTATCGAGGTGGTGAACTCAATGGCCAAACCATAGAAAGTTTCATTGGAATGTACGACAAAGTGATGGTAAATGGTGGCCTTTCCAAAGCTTACGCGTTGCCTGGTATACGAATCGGCTGGCTGGTTGGGCCTAAGGAAGTGGTTAGCGACACTTGGGCATACCACGATTACACATCCATCACAGCAGGAATCATGAGTCACTTCATTGCAGAGATTGCGCTACATCCTGAAAAAAGACAGGAAATCCTGAATAGAAATAGAACTATGCTCAATGAAAACCTGGAAGAGGTGAAAAAATGGTTAGACCAGTACGGGGATTTATTCCACTATATTCCTCCAAAAGGAGGTGGCATGCTCTTTATAAGATATGATTTAGACATAAATTCAACGGAACTAGCTGAATGGCTAAGAACCGAAAAGAGCGTGTTCATTGTGGCAGGAGATTGCTACGGCATGGATAAGTACTTTAGAATTGGAATTGGAGAACGCAAAGATTACATCCTTGAAGGACTCGAACGCATTAAGGGAGCTTTAAAGGAGCGTTTCGATTTGTAATAATGAAGCTGAAAAAAATTTGAGAAAATCAATGGAGCATTTCAAGGAAATCAATCTTCAAAAAATAAAAGAGGCCCAGGAACGAATAGCTTTCATAGCACACCAAACTCCTTTGTTGCAATCGATCAGTTTATCAGAAAAATTGGATAAACACATTTGGCTAAAGTTGGAAAATATGCAACCTACGGGAGCCTTCAAATTGAGAGGTGCAGCCAACGCTATTTTACGTTTATCTGATGCAGAGCAAAAGCGAGGGGTTGTTACAATGTCTACAGGAAACCATGGAAAAGCCGTGGCGTATGTCGCTAAACAGCTTGGGATTAAAGCGACAATATGCATCTCAGAATTGGTTCCCGAAGTGAAAGTAAATGCCATAAAAGCACTGGGAGCCGAGGTTGTCATTGCAGGAAAAAATCAGGATGAGGCCACTGAAAAAGCATTGGAAATGCAGGATAAAGAAGGGTTGAAGTATGTTTCTGCCTTTGATGACCCGGACGTGATTGCCGGACAAGGAACCATAGCACTGGAAATCCTTGAGAAACTTCCTCAAACGGAGACAATGATAGTTCCGGTGAGTGGAGGGGGCCTAATGAGCGGTATGGCATTTACAGCCAAGGCCATCAATCCTGACATTAAGATGATTGGAGTTACCAATGATCAGGAACCTGCCATCTATACCAGCATTAAAGCTGGACGTGTAGTTCAGGTTGGCGAATCCGAAAGTCTCGCTGATGCATTACCAGGCCCTATCAACACGGACAACCAGTACACATTTGAAATGTGCCAAAAGTATGTAGATGAAATCATGCTCGTCTCTGAGAAACAAATTGCTGAAGGCATGTCTCACGGTTTATTAAAAGAAAAACAAGTACTTGAAGGTGGAGGTGCTGCTACAATTTCACTATTGCTGGATGAAAGAGCGCACCAGTTTGGACAGAACACTGTTGCTGTCTGCTCAGGCAATAGCGTGGATGTGAATAAGCTTCTTGATGTGGTGAAAATGGGAGCTAGCTGAAGCTGATAGCGCTTAGTAACAGAAGGTCAGAAAACAAAACAGTCGATCTCCAGGTCATTATTTTAAAATCAAATTCTCAGAACGTGGCAACAGTAATAAAAGAGGAAGAAATAAAATCGATAGTCGGAAATGTTGATGTGATAGCAGCAATGGAAGAAGGTTTTACCCAATACAGTAATGGAAATTCAGTTGTTCCTCCTGTTGGTGAATTACTATTTGAAAATCCGCAAAGAGAGGTTCATCTCAAGTACGGCTACATAAGAGAAGACGACTATTTCTGTATAAAGGTCGGTTGTGGGTTCTATGGTAACACCGAACTTGGAATTTCCACTAGCCAGGGGCTGATGTTGCTACTTAGCCAGAAAACAGGTGAAACAGTGAGCATTCTATTGGATGGTGGGCACCTCACCGATATTCGAACTGCAGGCGCTGGAGCGCTGGCAGCTAAATATTTCGCACCCAAAAACATCAAAGGGATTGGCATTATTGGCACAGGCATCCAGGGGAGACTTCAATTGCAATACATTCAGAAGAACAACCCTTGCAGAACCGTCTGGGTCTGGGGCAGGAGTAGCGAAAACGTTAAAAAATATAAGGAGGAACTGGGTGCCGAATTTGATATTCAAATAGCACAAAGTCCGGCGGAAGTTGCGAGACATTCTAACCTGATCTTTACAACAACCCCATCAAAAGACCCACTGCTCAAAGTCGATGACATACAACCTGGAACACACATCACGGCTGTTGGTTCTGATACTGCGGAAAAACAAGAATTGGCTCGTGAAATATTAGCCAAGGCGGATATAGTCATCTCTGACAGCATCCCACAAAGCAAAAGCAGAGGAGAAGTATTTAGAGCTACGAAAGACGGAACAATTACACCTGGACAAGTGGTAGAGCTGGGAACAGCCATTCAAAATAAATCTCTTCAACGAACGGATGAAAATCAAATCAGTGTGGTAGACCTAACCGGAGTTGCAGTGCAAGACATCATGATTGCCAAATCAGTTTACCTGGAATATTTGAAACTGAAGAAGGAATGAACCGATTATAGATTCAATATCTGGCCCTCTAAATTCTGTGTGCCCCAGAACAAGAAAGTGTGAAATTCCTGGCGTTGACTTGACTCATAAAGAAGTTACATCGCCTTTCTGTTGATCACGGCCAATAATAAAAAAAGAAATAAGCCAATGGTGAGGGGTAGCAAGTTACCAATCCAATCGATCTCTTCTTCTTGCTGTACATACGAGGGTTCAAATTGCTCCCAATTTATTTGTTTGGCATTTTCATCATGAAAGATCTTAGGATAGAAGAATAACCGAATTTGTTCATGAAAATCCTGGATTTGACGCAGGAAATCCATGTGATTGGTCAAACTGGTGCCTGCCACATCATTGAATACCACCTGTGTATGCATTGTTGGCACAACCTTGGCCCAGTTCCTGCTCTTGAATTCTCGCTGCTCGATCTTAGCGCGCATCATTTGGCTATCATCCAAGGACTCCTCATCCCCCATGTGCTGAATTGCATAATACCATAACCAGTTAAAACCTTCTTCCGGAGGAAAACCAAACGATTCGAATTGAGGATACTTTGTATAGAATTTCTCCATTGTCTCACGTTTGCTTGTATCCCATTTCTGGTGGTATCCATCTCTTTGTTTGATAATGGTTGTTAAAGCTTCAGGTACCGGATATTTATTCGCAATGTGATTATTCAATGCTGATGGAAGTAATATCACTAAGGTCAACCAGATCACAAGCAATGCCAATGCATTAACCGCAGAGTTTTGTCTCAGAGAGACCACCCAAAAACAAATCCCAAACCAGAATAACTGATACAAGAACCCCGTTACAAAAAAAGCAACAAAAGCAGCATTCCAGGAAATATTTAATGTCAACGCTGCCAGAACAATTAATACAACTAATGCTATCAAGACAAGAGCGATCCTTACGGCCAGCTTCATCAACAAAAACTTAAACTTTGACTTAGACATCACACCTACTAGCCGCCATGTTCCTGATTCCACTTCCTCTGATCTCAGGTTATAGGTAAAAGCGATAATCAACAATGGGAAGACAAATAGAATAATGAAGCTCAAGTCCAGGTTACCGTGCAGTAAGCTAACCGGATTCACAAGATCAGTATCATGACGTTGGCCTTCCAAGGTTCTTATATTCACACTTTGAACACTTGGGTTAATATCCCGCTGACCAATGCTAAGTGCAGCAATCGGGCTTGACGGATTAACCAATACAAACTCTAAGTAGTAGAGCAACAAGCCAATATCATCACTGTGAAACTCCAGATTTCTTTTGAGGTGCCCAGCGTGATTTTCTACTACATCAGAGGTAATTTTTTCCTGATCAATTAAAAATTGTTTTCCAATTAAGATACTGATAACACCAAGAATCAAAATCAAAACCAGCCCGATCTGGCAGGTTCTGGTTCTCAAGAATTGTCCAAACATTAATGCATACATAGCTTAAATCGCTTTTGCTATTTTTGACTGTCTGACTATCAATCCAATTGCAAGAAAGGTCCATAGCATCAGGGAAATTGAGGATATCGATTCGTTCTTCAACGATCTTCCAATGGACAAATACTGATGCTCAAAATCAGGAAACGCCTTCCATTCTTCTCGACTTACGACATGTGTTTTTCCTTCTGACCCACTTACCCTATTTGGACTTATATGTTTTATCTGAAGTTCATTCATCTTCTGAGCCAATTCGTATCTATAGATTTCTGCCTGAAGTTGAAAATCGACATAAGATTCAAAATCAGTACCGCAAAGTGCCATGGAAAGATTCTTCACAGCAAGATATGGGTTAACAATGGCCAGCCAACGATTGAGTTTGTTTTGATTTCTGTATTGTTCAAGAAGTTCATTATGGTGCTTATTGTAAATCCTGGCACTTATTTCTTCACCCACACTCATCACAAATCCACCATAATTAAAGGGCAACTCAGTAACATCATCCACTTGATGGACTGCCAGGACAGAATCCCTAAGTGCTTGATAGTGTGGATCATTTGGATTGTGACTATCACCGTGTTGAATTACTTCTGCTTCAATTTTAGATCTGAATTCCAGTTTAGTAGGTGTTGAATAAAAATAACTTCCCAACGCCTGCGAGCTTCGTGGCAGCAATACAGTCATAAGCATCCACAATCCCAATAGTTTGACAAGCGCGTTTTTTGATGATTTACTGCCTGTTGAAACAAAAATGGTAACTAAACTCAGGATTAAAGCAAACAACAAGTAGGTCATTGAGATCATAAAAAATCGTGTCCATACATCACCGGAAGAATGATGGTCGTTTATGAGAAGCCATAATGTGATTAAGAGAAAAGGAAGGCTGAATAGAATCGCTATCCAAGCTAAACCTATGGACCTGCCAAATAAGATTTCTTTCCAACTGGCTCCTTGTGAAAGTAGTAGTTTCAATGTCCCATGTTCACGATCAGAAACTATGGCAGAATACCCAACAAAAAAGATGATTAATGGCAAAATGGTTTGGAGTATCATCGCCATACTAAGTTCTCCAAACCGGAGCAGTCCAGTTGAAAAGCCAGCTTCAGAGAAATTGACCGTATTTTGTTTATGAGCCTCGAGAAAGACAGCATTGCCGGTAAAACTCTCGATACCAAAATCAAATTGGCTTAGTGGGTGTTTTGTTCGAAAAGCGAACGTCCCAAAATGAGCCATTCGATGTGGGTGCTTGTCGGGATTTCCTTCCCAGCTTTTCCTTGCCATTTCCTGATGGTCGCTTCTGAAATGATTCTGGTCGTAATACCTCGTCCCACTGTATACTGAGTAGATAAGAAGTATTCCAACAATTGCCATTAACAGATAAATAGTACGGGTTTTGAAAACACTTGTCCAAAAATGTTTGGCAATCAATAATACTATTCCAATGCGCATCTCCTTTGAGAATTAAATGGTTTTAAGATAGAGTTCTTGCAGTTCATTTGCATTTATGCTACTTGTATCTGCTGTATGTACCAACTTTCCTTCGTTCATAATCCCAATCCTGGAACCAACATTTACAGCATTGAAAATGTCATGGGTCGCCATGAAAATACATTTATCTTCAGCAACTAATTCTTTACATATAGTAGTGAATTCATCAGTGGCCTTTGGGTCCAAACCGGAGGTGGGTTCATCCATGAATATGGCCTGTGCATTTTTAGACAAGGCAATTGCAATTCCCACTTTTTGGCGCATTCCTTTTGAATATGATGAGAGCTTTTTGGTATGGTCCTCTTTTTTCAAACCCGCTTTTTCAAGCAGTTCAACAAGTTCTTTCTTCGAATAAGTATGTCCAGATAATCGGCTGAAGAAGTTAAGGTTTTCAATGCCATCCATATTTCCATACAATTGCACCACCTCTGGAATGTAAGCGATCATTTGGTTCGTATCTGAATTAATATTCACTTCTTTTCCATTGATGAGTGCCTTCCCTCGAGAAGGATTTATAAGGCCAAGAAACAGATTAATGGTAGTGGTCTTACCTGCCCCATTTTGGCCTAAGAGACAATACACTTCACCCGTTCGGACAGTAAGGTTCAAATCAATTAGTGCCTCATGATTACCATACATTTTTGATAGATCGATTGCTTCTAACATCTGGGGAATTAGGTTTTAAGGATAAATGCAATAATATTGCACTAATTATAATTACGCAACATTGTTGCACATAATTACATGGGTGGTGTAATTGGATTTCCCTAACTGAAACTTGTCATGTATAATCGCAGAAGATTCATTTCCTTCATTGGTAAAGCAAGCTTAGGGGCTGCAGTGATGCCCCCTTTCTTATCCAGCTGCGGCAACACTTCAACTCCCTCAGAAGCATTTAAGCAAACTGATAGGGAAATACTTAAGCGACTAAAAAAACTGGTGATAGAAAGTTTGAATCCATCTGATAAGGATGCTTTACTTCTCACAAAAGGACTGAATTATCATACCGTGATCAAGTGGGGAGATAAGATTTCGAATGATGACACCTTTGGATTTAATAATGATTTCACCTGTTTTATTCCACTTAATAAAAATAATCCAAAAGATGGGCTGTTATGGGTCAATCATGAATACCCAAACCCACTATTCGTCTCGGGCTTTAACTACAGACAGTATGAAAATCCTAAAGAATACCGCACCATAGAGCAAGTCGACAAAGAGATGTATTCTGTAGGTGGTAGTATTGTTCGGGTTAAAGAAGAAAATGGAGAATGGAAAGTAGTACAGAACGATCCGCTCAATAGACGAATTACCGCTCATACTCCCATCGAACTAAACTGGGATAGTCCGATAAAAGGGAAATCAACTGTTATTGGAACACACAGTAATTGTTCCGGTGGAATTACCCCATGGAATACTTTCCTGACCTGTGAGGAGAATTATCATAGCTGTTTTGGAGAGACTATTTATGATGAAAACAACGTTCCAACCAAAGTTCCCAGTCGTTATGGATGGGAAGTTTATTACGATTATCCTCCGGAGCATTATGGTTGGGTAGTAGAAGTAGATCCCAAGAACGGGTCCGCTCAGAAACATATTGCGTTGGGCAGGTTTGCGCATGAGTGTTGTACGCTCTATGAATTGGAAGACAAACGAATCGTTGCTTATTCGGGAGATGATAAAGCGGATGAGCATTTGTACAAGTTTGTCTCCTCAGTACCAGGTTCACTCAAGGAAGGAACACTTTATGTAGCTGATACCATCAATGGAAAATGGCTCGCGCTGGATTGGGACAGTCAACCTCCTTTAAGAGAGAAATTTAAAGATCAGACAGAAGTATTAGTAAGAGTACGAGAAGCAGCTAAAATACTTGGTGCTACCGAGCTCAACAGGCCTGAAGACATCGAAATAGATCCAATAACTGGTCATGTATTGGTGTCGTTGACCAACAACACGAGCAAAAATGATTACCACGGTTCCATTTTAAAGGTAGAAGAAACAGATGGAAAGTTTGATTCTTTGACCTTTAAAGCATCCAACTATTTGGCTGGTGGTGAAGAAAACGGATTCTCTTGTCCGGACAATCTGGCATTTGATTTATCCGGAAATCTATGGATTACTTCTGATATATCAGGAAGTGCAATGAACAGAGGAGATCAACCTTATTTGCCATTCAAAAATAACAGCTTGTTTGTGGTTCCGCGATATGGCGAAGATGCCGGCAAAGTGATCCGGGTGGTCTCAGCTCCACGTGACGCTGAACTTACTGGTCCCTGGTTTTCTCCTGATGGAAAAACACTTTTTCTAAGTGTACAACACCCAGGTGAACTAACAACTGATTTGGAAAACCCAACCAGTAAATGGCCATTTGACGATGACGGAATCCCAAAACCAGCGGTGGTGGCAATAACCGGAGATTTAATTGAAAAGATGAACAAACTGAGTCAAATAGAATCGCAGGATGGATGATCACAAATGTTCTGTTTATGTGAAGGGGGTAGTTTTTAATTAGAACTAAAATTTAGAATATGAAGCGCGCACCACTCTTAACCCTAATGTACCTATGCACTTACTTGTCCGTAGTTTCTCAGGAAATCTCGATAGCCACGTTCAATGCCGAATTTCTCAATAAATCCAGGGTTCATGTAAAATTCGGGAAGCAATTTGACATAAGTCGCGAATCAATAGACGAGCAGGAGTTTTGGAATAATGACACTAATCGTACGGCCAAATTAAGGGAGGCATCGGCTAATGTCGCTCAAATGATCAAACGTATCAACACAGATATTATCACCTTGACTGAAGTGGGAGGATCAGAAGATTTGGAGGTGTTGCTTTCGGAATTGAATCAAATTGGTGTCAACTATGATCATTGGCAGGTGTGCAATTGTACGGATAGTTTTACTGGACAGCATGTTGCTGTATTCTCCAAATACCCCCTGAAAGAAGTGTGGCCTGAGATTACAGGAAGATCCATCTATTTGGAAGAAACTGATGGGGACTCTGAAAATGAAACCGGGATAAGTAAAGGACTCAAGGTGACGGCTACCATCAATCAAAAAAACATTGACATTTTTGTTTTTCACCTCAAGAGTGAGCGAGGTGGATATGATAGTGACGCGCAAAGATTGGCTCAAGCAAGCATTGCACGAAGAGCAATTATTAAGCAATTAAACGAAGGTAGGAAAGTGATCGTCACGGGTGATTTGAACTCGGAGAAAAGAACAGAATCTATCTACCGAATCAGAGGTTTTGATGATTTGTATGAGGAACTGATTCAGACTGGTCATAGTGACTATTTTGAGAATACCGATGTACGGTGGACATACATTTACAGAGGAGAGCCGGAGCAAATTGACCACATTCTTGTATCACCTGGATTAACCAGTAAATCAGACATCAAAACCAGTATTTTAGAAACGAATGATGACAAGATATCCGACCACAATCCAGTCATCGTCAAACTTAAGTTACTATAAGTACAATGTCGGAAATAAAGCCAACCATTGAATCAGAACGATTACAAGTAGTGGATGCACTAAGAGGGTTTGCCCTTTTTGGGATCTTGCTTGCAAATCTTTACAGCTTTATAGGTTACAACACATATGTTGTTCCAGACGAAATTGTTACGCTACCTTTCGTTGATCGTGGAGTACTGTTTTTCATAGACTGGTTTGTAGAAGGCAAGTTTTATGGGGTATTCTCCATCTTATTCGGTGTTGGCTTTGCCTTGCAGGCGGAACGCTTTCATGGTTCGGATACCAATTTTATCGCTTTTTGGTTTCGCCGAATGCTGGTACTATTATGTTTTGGCCTATTTCATATGTATTTTGTTTGGAATGGAGACATTCTAACACTTTACAGCTTGTTGGGCATGCTGTTGCCTTTGTTTATGAAGCTCTCAAATCAAGTACTAATTCGTTGGATTTTAGTGTTGTTGGCTACTCCATTACTGATGCATACCCTGGTGTATTTTACGCCAGAGGCTGCTTTTTGGGGATCACTAAATAGGATTTCTACAGACTTAAAAACGCAATGGGGATTTGGAGATCTCACATTGCTGGAGATGCGTACTTCCAACTCCACACTAGAAGTGTTCTCAGTTAATGTCTTGTATGCAATTCCGCGAGCAATGAGTTACTTAATATTCGGCCGTTATTTTCATGTGACGGGCCTGTTTCTGATTGGGCTGGTTCTCGCTAGGGTGTGGTTACCTAAAATACGTAACAATGACATCAAGGTACCCAATGCGGCAATTTGGTTTGGCTTAATTGGTGTGGTTACGCATTTTGGTTACGCACTAATCAAAAGTTCTAATGGATGGCCATCTGCATTTAGTGAGACAGGTCTTATTCTGGGGTTCATTTACCACGTTGGTGCTACTACATTCGCATTAGCTATATGCTTGTTGGTGATTTACTTATGGTCCTCCGGAAAGGGCCAGTTCATATTCCAGAATCTAGCGTTACTCGGACGAATGGCGTTATCTAATTATATTTTTCAAAATGTAACCGCCGTACTATTATTCTTCGGTTATGGGTTCGCATTAATGCGAGAAGTTCCTTTTGCTTCCCTTCCGTTGTTTGCGTTTGGGATATTACTAACACAATGGATGTTTAGCCGGGTTTGGCTCAGTCGATTTAAGCAAGGACCATTGGAAGCCCTTTGGAAAAAACTTACATATCGTAAGTAAAGATCCAAATGATGAAATGAATTATCCTGTGGAGGTGATAAACTCCAATAAATCTATGTCGATTTAATCCGCTTTGAAACACCCGCTTCACACATTTCAAGAGCGTTGGAATCCTTGACAACAGCTATTCCGAAACATGCCCGGATTGATCCATCATCTGAGCTACCTGCTCTTTCAAGACCGTATGCATTGTTTCAGAACAGCGACGACCCGGTTTACCACCCTCCATTCGACTGATTTGGGAGGCATTGTGGAGATATGCAATTTTTGAAAGTTTGATCCAGGGCTGACTTTGAATTCCGAAGAAACCCTAACTTATTTTGGCCGAAGGCCGCAAGGCTAACTGCTGCCAGCGTGAGACCGGCAGCAGTTTTTTAAATGAATTTCCTTCTGTGTGTTTCACAATTTGACCGCAATAGAGCCGATCACCCTCCTTTGCATCTGAGGAACATAAGAACCAAAAATGGATCGTTGGAAAGTATCCACATCGCTTAGATTTTGCACATTAAACCTGAGCATTACGTTTTTGTACTGATAACTTAACATTGCATCAATGCGGGTAAACGCTTCAATTGTATTTTCCTCGGTGTTCAAACGATCGCCGAACATATCACCCTGATGAAAAACTCCTAGTCCGGTTGATAGTCCAGGGATACCACTTTTTAACGTGTATTGAGTCCAAAAGCTAAATTTTGAGTTTGGATTATTTGGAAGTTCAAACCCAGCATAATCTATAGGTTCTGAGTTGCCGTTTTGCACTACTTCATTGATCACCTCTGTTTTGAAATAAGAGAAGGCAGAGAAGACTTGCCAGTTGTCCATTAATTTTCCATTGATGTCTAATTCTATCCCACTACTGGAGTGCTCTCCTGATTGGTTAGCCCTGAAATTATCCGGATCAGATATGCTACCGTTCGTGTCGATGATATCAAACTGCAATACATTTTTTCGGTTCAAATCAAAATAGGAAATCGTAATTCCCAACCGGTCATTTAGTAGAGATTGCTTCACTCCAAACTCGATTTGATCCCCGATCAGGGGTTTAGGGTCGGTCAACCCTCTACCCGGTGACGGTGCCACAGAGCTAAAGGATTCTGCATAGCTACCGTACAACGATGTCCCTTCGACCACCTCATAGGTAAATCCTAACCTTGGGGTAAACTTTGATTCTTCAGTGTCTTCATAATCTGCAGGTTCTTGAGCATCTTCCCGGAACTTTGTACCGGTTGTAAACTGACTGAACCTACCACCAATTAAAACATGTAGCCTGTCATCCATTAATGATATTAAATCCTGAACATTGAATCCTGTTCGAAGAGTAAATGGAAGTTCATCGTCATTTAAAATCGGGGTTGAACTGAGTGATGTGTTTAGCCAAGATGGATTAGTAATAGAGGTCCGCCCATCAATCGGAAAAACAAAGTTGAAGGCGACTGGTCTTGAAATCCTTGATACATCGAATGAGGCCATGACCCTGTGTCTCATTGAGCCTGTGGTGAAATTACCATTGATGTCCAGGAAATTCGAGAAAGTATTTGTTCTGCTTAGTTCACGATAATCTCCGAAGCTATATTCTACACTATCGTTAACTGAATTATAGACGGGATAAACATCATGCAAAAGCCTCTTTTGGTTGGAGTAGGCAATCACATTACGTACGGACCAAACGTCAGAGAACCTATGCGTAAATGTGGTTGATATCATGTTATTGTTTCCCTCGGAAGTCCCATCAGGGTATCCATAAAAATTAGTTGGATCCAATTGTTTCGCTCGCTGAAGTGATAATCCTACTGGCATCCCCCAATCTATGGTAGCTTCATTACGCATTAAGAGACCTTCGAATATCACAGATGTTTGATCTGAGATTTTCCATGAAAGACTGGGCGCTATCATAAATTGTTCATTGGCAACCTCATCCCTGGAACTCTCAGAGGTTTCGTAAACAGTGTTCAATCTGTAATTGAGCTTATCTCCAAGTATGCCTCCCATATCAATCGAAGGACGATATAAACCATATTGACCTACCTTCAACTCAAAAGAGGCATGTTGATAGCCAAGTGGTTTTTTAGTAACGTAGTTAATGATCCCTCCAGGCTCTACATCTCCATACAGTATTGAGGCAGGTCCTTTTAATACCTGAACTTCCTCCACATAATCTGAATAAGGAGTACGTAGCATCACACCATTGATTCGGTAATTTTCCGGACCCCCAGCGAGACCAATGTCGAACCCTCGGATGTTAATATTGTCACTTAATCCGTATGAGCCATACTTGGAGACTCCACTGACGTTTCTAAGTGCATCTTCAAGAGAAATAGCCTGCTGCTGCATAAGAAGCTCTTTAGGAATGATATTGACCGACAAGGGTGTAAGCTCTAATGGAGCATTCAGCCTGGTGGCATGAATGGTCTTTCTTTTTTGACCATAAACCGTTACATCGTCCAATTGAAAAGTCGACTGGGCTAATGAAACATCAATAGTTGCTGTTTCATTGGCCGTTATCGTCAAAGGAATCTGTTGCTCCAGAAATCCTACCTTAGAAACAGCCAGCAAGTAATCACCCGGAGGAATCCCATTCATTTCATACGTACCATCTGAGTTACTATTGGTGCCGAATGGGCTTTGGACTAGGAAGATATGAACTCCCTCTTCAGGCTGATTCTGATTATTGAGGACAGTCCCCGAAACTACCCCGTAGGATTGTGAAAAAACAGGTCCCGACAATGAAATCAAAAGCAGGGTAGGTAGTGTGAATTTGATGATCCTTTTCATTTTGAGTATAGTTTAGTTAATTGATTTTTTGTGATTTTTTTGATAGTACAAAACATAAGATCAGCAGCACCATCAAGTAAGCCAGCATAATCAGAAAATCTTGCTTGAATGTTCCTGGTACACGTTGGTAATCGAACGTAAACACTGGTAACTGTCTGATTTCATTTGCAGTAAATGAGTGGTTGGTAAAAAGTCCCTTGAAAACATAATGTCGATACCCATGCGCATATTCCTGGGATTGCTTGAGAAAACTTCGGTAATATCTCCCAGAGGTCCCGGCCATATCTGTCAAAGCAGATTGTATAATCATAGCCGGAGAAGTAACTCGAAAAACTTCCACCCAAGCATTTCTAGATTCAACCTGATTTTCGTAGTTATCTGCAACTGATCGGTGTTTGATCTGGGCGATATACTGTTTTGCCAGGTAATCAATATTCCAGCCCGTAGAATTGGAAAGATCAGAAGTGACAGGGTCATCCGATCGCCAATCTGGATGCCGCTGGTAGAGTCTCTCCATTTCCACATCTTGACTGCTCTCCATCTCATTGTACATAGCTTGATGGTGATTGATGATTTCTAATCGGGAGGGAATGGTATTCAATTCCTTGGCTAACTGGTTTACTACAGATGGTAACAGGAAAACAAAAATCACCCAGGTGCTTGTAAGGATGATCAGGCTTTTACCAGAGGAAAAACCAGCGAGGTTGATCAGAAAACTCAAGAAGAACCAAAATGCAGTGTACATAAAAAGCGTAACCAGCAGCTGAACAAATACAAGAAGATTGCCCAACACATCAACTTCAAAAACCAAAAGCAGCAAGAATAAGAAGCTGATGATAAGGACTAAAATGGTGAGAAAACGAATACTAATCTTCAACAAGACCCAGTGCCAAATCCTGATAGGTTGGGAAGCGATCAGTGTGAGCCGCCCGGTTTCTCTTTCAAGGGATAACACATTGAACGAGGTGAGCAAAATAATCAGCGGTAAGAGATACACCCATACAAACGCAAGGTCTAACTGACCGAAAAGCTGCTCGAGAGGACTCACCAGTTCCTCGGAATCCCGCTCATATGAGCTGTTGAAGTACAGCACGATTTTCTTGTAATTACTATATAGATCGCCCTGGCCAATGGCAATCAGTGAAAATGAGCTGAACGGTAACCACGTCACCCTGTGATTGTTGTAGGTAAGTCTTACTCCACTAGAGGGTAAAGTGTAACTTGTTTCATAAGAGGCTAAGCCACCATTTAACGAATCTATTTCCGCTGCAAGCCGCTTATCATTCTCTTCCACAAGTTGTAGCTGTGTCTTTACTTCGGCCCTTTTCACCTGAAAATATTGATCTGTATTCCAGGTCGCCAAAGTCATCAAGACAAGCAGGATGAGGATAAGACCAAGAAAGGCTTTGTTCCTAAAGAGCTGAATCAGTTCCAGCCTGATCACCGTTCTATTCTCTTTCATACTCAGACAATTTGGATGTTACGAGTGAAGAAAACAGTCAATAAGAAGCTCAAGATCGCCCATAGCAATACGGACGCGAATTCAAGGGTGTGATCTCGAAGTATCTCTTGTGGAGGTTGCCATTTGTAATCGAATTCCGGTATGGACGCCCACAGTTCCCTCCCTGCTTCGTACCGATTCACACCTTTGGCATTCTCGGCGATATTCATGTTGAGAGCAGTGTTAAACTCCACACGGTACTTTTCTGCTTCATCTTCAAAATGCCAGAGAAAGCCGTAATCCGTTCTGGCAATAGCCATCGAAAGAAACCTCACAGGAAGCATTGGCGAGAGCAAACCACACCATCGATAGATGCTTCGTTGCTTCTCATACTGACTTTGCAGCAAATCAAAATGCTTTGTATAGATCTCTGATTCGTATTTCTCCCCTTCTGCTAGTAACAGACCCCCATAGGCAACC
Organism: Cyclobacteriaceae bacterium; assembly: GCA_028278585.1. GTDB lineage: Bacteria > Bacteroidota > Bacteroidia > Cytophagales > Cyclobacteriaceae > Ekhidna. The sequence goes on from JANQEC010000122.1 coordinate 19,675, forward strand.
GGAAGATCCTCAATTGACTCTACACCATATTCATCAAGGACTTTCTGTTGAAAATCCTGCGCCGCTTCGTTCCAGAAGTTGTGTCCATTAAGCCCATTGGTCTGATCTTCATTAATGTTGTCCCGAAATGTCTGGAGCGTAGGAAAAGGATACGACCAACCAGCCAGATTGGTAGAAGCCTTTGGGATTATTAGTGTAATAATGATCCAAAGGGTGAGCAGAACAGTTAGTGACATACCAGAGGATGAAGCTTTGGCTGAAATCCAAATAATGAGATTAATGAAAATGATAAAATAGAATAGATAGATCCCGCCTAATGCCATCCATTGGGAAACATCAGCGGATATTTCACTACCAACACTATAGCTGCTGATAGCTGCTGCTACAAATAGAAGACACCATAGCCCAATCATCTGTAAAAAGAGCGCCAGCCATTTACCTAAAGCCAGTTGAGACAATAACGCACCCTGTACAAGAAGTAGCCGGATGGTTTGCTTTTCCTTTTCTTCTGTAAAAGCATTGTAACCCAGGAAAATAAGCAACAAGGGGATAACGTAAGTCAAAATGAAACTGGGTGTCAGTTCACCAAACCGAAACAGCCCAGAGTGATCCTTAGCTTCGTTCAGGGTACTTTGTTTTCGCTCATGTGCACCTAGATGTACAACCTGTCCGGAAAACTGCTTTATCCCTTTATCGATCATAGCCAAAGGATAGAGGGGCTTTATGACATATGTTCCATCATGAGCTGCATCATGCGGATCTTTCGTAGATTGACTCTCCCAATTCTTTCTTGCCTGTGACAAATTCTTCTGGTATTGATTAGAAGCTAATTGGTAATCGCGCAAGCTTAGGACCAAGGAAGCAATAAGCATAAGTGTCACCACAATCAGCAAAGTTCTGATACGACCGTCACGGAATTGTCTTCTTAGTTCATGTTGTGCAACGTGTCCGATCATCTCAGTCTTTCATTAAATCGAGGTATCGTTTTTCCAGGTCAGGAAGTGTGATTTCTTTGGCCAGATAGTCTTCCAGCAATTGACCTTTCTTCATAATACCGATGTTGCTCCCGGTATCTTGAGCCCTAAACAGATCGTGAGTTGCCATGAGCACAGCGGTACCATCTCCGCTCAATGCTTTCAGAAGATCTGAAAATTCGTTGCTTGCCTTAGGATCAAGACCTGAAGTAGGCTCATCAAGCAACAAGGCCTTAGCTTCTTTGGCTAGAGCAATAGCAATCCCCACTTTTTGTCTCATCCCTTTCGAGTATCCCGAAACTCGTTTACGAGCTGCATCCATGTGCAAACCGCTCTTTTGTAGTAAGTTCTCCAAATGATCAATATCACGAGATTTACTTGCCAGAGCGGTAAAGTAGGTCAGATTTTCCAGCCCGGATAGATCTGGATAGAGGATAAGGTTTTCCGGAATATAAGCGATGAATTTTTTCGTTTCAACAGGCTTCTTATTTACAGAAACCCCGTTGATTTTCACTTCTCCACTGGATGGTGAAATGAAGTTTAGAAATAAGTTGATCGTGGTGGTTTTTCCTGCACCGTTAGCGCCTAGTAGACAATAAACTTCACCTGAAGCAACCCTGAGATTTAAATCTTGTAGCGCTTTGTGAGTACCATACGATTTAGACAGGTCAATTGCTTCGAGCATCTTGAAGAAAGATTGTGATTATTTAACTGTAAATGCAATCCTATTGCATTTACAATGTAGGCGCAACAGTATTGCATTTAATTACATGAGTGGTTTCATGCGTGTACATAGAGAGGCATATGGATTTAGTTAGAGCAGGAGAATTAATTTCAAAAATCCTCTTCAATCAATTCCTTATTGATCATTGCTCCTGCAATATTTCCGGTATAAACTGCCGTAGCGACTGATCTCATCGGGTGTGCACAATCACCCACTGCATAAATACCTTCAACAGTCGTCTTTCCAAACATATCCACTTCCAGATGACCTGACTCTATGGTAGCACAGCCAATTGTTCTTACAAATGATGCTCTTTGTTCAGTAGCTAACCTTGCATATAGAACATCCATTTTTTCAATGGAATCATCTTGCATGATCAGGTGGTTTAAAACACCTCGATCATGTATCACTTCTTGAATAGGTTGATTCACGATTTCAACTCCTTTATCCAGAATGGTGTCTAACTCCTCATCTTCCAGGCTATCATCTCCAAGAAGGAAAAGCTTTAAGTTATTAGTCCAGTTACTAATCAATTTCAACATTTCAAATGCCTGGTTAGCTGGAGTTAAGATGCCGGTTTTTTGATCGCTAAATTCATAACCATGGCAATAGGGGCAGTGAATTATTGTTTTGCCCCAACACGCTTTGAAACCAGGGATTTCCGGCAGTACATCTCTAAGGCCAGCAGCAAGAATTACTCTTCTGCCAGCTACTGTTTTCCCTCCATCAATTGAAACCTCAAAAGATCCTATTTCACCCATTACATCATAGACATTACCATGATCCCATCTGATGGTTGGATATTGGAGAATCTGATTTTTTGCAATTTTCGAAATTTCTGAAGGGGCCACTCCATCCTGAGTAAGAAAGTTATGTGAATGTGGGGTCGATTTGTTGCACGGATCTCCCCCATCAATAACTAAAACGTTTCTTCTGGAACGGCCGAGAGCCATTGCTGCGGACATTCCCGAATAGCTGCCACCTATTACGACAACATCATAGTCATCCATTTTTAGATCTCTTTTTGTTTTTGTTCAGTAATCAATTCAAATCTTAATTGGCGCAAAAATCGTTCAGCAAAGATCCCCTCGCATTTACTTCGTTGAGGCTGCAAAAAGACTTAGTCTGAGGCTTATAAACATATGCTTCTACAGGAATACCTGCTTGAACAATTTGATACCCCAAATAACCAGTTGACAATAGTCTCTGCTTTTGATTTTCAAGATGTTTTGCGGCTAATAAATGGATGTTTGGAACAAACGATGGATGTTTGATATTACTCTTCAAGGTTTTATCCAACGCTTCATCAATTGAGTAACATTGCTTTCTATTTCTAGCAAAGGCATCACTGTAAAAAACATTTTTTATGCTGGAAACAAACACTACTTGTTTAACACTGTTATTAACAATTAATTGCCATAAGTCATTTTCCGACTGTATTTCAAACTCAAAGTATAACCCAAGAGCGGTATAGAAGAATGCTTCTCCCTCAAATTTTTTCCGGATAAGTTGCTCCATACCGTCAGTTGGGCATACCATAAATAATCTGCTTGTTGGCTCATTTCCCAAAAAGCTTTCCATATCTCTAGGCCTCTGGGTTGAAAGGCAGTGATGAATGGTGTACATCTATTTTAAGATTTCCATCTCTTTTTGTGTACCCGAATGTGTACTCTACTTTGGTTTCGCCACCATGTAGATCTGTAAAGAAGTAGTTCCCCATTGCAAGTGCCCTGTTTTCCTCTAGAATGAGAGTCGCGTTTTCAAACCGAACATTTGTCCATGGCTGCAACGCAAACCCCTTGTCTTCAGGATATTCCGAGTTGCCAGCAATGAAGTAAGATAATGCTCCATCCTTGGTTGGTCTAAATTGTCGAACAGAGGTCTTGGTTGGTTTAAATAGTACCTCCTTACTGTTAAAATCGTAATGTGAATCCACGAAATTATTCGTGTAAGATTCGCACTCACTTCTGTCATCCTTAAGTTCACCTATTTTTACGACTCCCTTTCCCCAGGAGTCTTGTGCGTTTTTAACTTCTTGTTCTGTAATCATAATTTGATTGTTTGTTTAGTTTAAAATTCTCTTATTTCAATTTCTGACATATGCGGTTAAAACATTTTCTCAAAGGCCTTTGGAAGTTCCCCAGGGGCTTTCATCGGCATCAAACATGAACAGGTGTCTGATTCATATATCAATTCTCAAAATGATCCGTTTTTCTCCTGTCTGAACAATCTCAGGAGAGCGATGAACAATTCCCCTGGTTCGATTGGGTGCATTAGGAATTTCTCCTTTTAAAATCCCTACTTCACAGGTTTCCATTCGTTGAATTTTTGAAGGATCTTTTACAATTTGGTCATTGGTTTCACCAAGTGCGGATCGATTTACTGCTTTTTCGGGAAGCCATTCTGTCCCTCTGCCATGATAAGTTGTAAATAGCCGCAGTGAATACCCATCGGTATGGAATTTGGTGCACGCATTGTTGTCAATTACTTTCAAATAAACCGTTGCTGAACTGTTTTCGGAAAATGCAAGAAAGTCCTGGATCAATATCGTTACATCTTCCCAAAATAGATCTAAAGGTTCTACATCACTCCCCATCCAATTTTTCTTCGCCAGCATTATGTGGTCAGCTAGCTCATCTAGACTTGTGTGAAATTGGATTGGTTCTGGTTCCAGATCCACTATTTTCTCAAGGAAGTCTGATATCGCAGTATTGACCTCTCGCTTCCAGCAAAAAAGGTTGACATCCGATTCCTTAATTGCATTCCTGTCTTTCCATGAATTGCTAATTGCTTGTTTTGGTGTTCTGGATTTGGTTCCTAGAAAAGGAATATCGTAGAGTAGCCTCACTTTTAATTAACTGACGAATGAGTGAGAATGAATACAAGATGTCCGTATTCGTCCTTATTAAGTTTTAATCGACCCTTTACAGTGAGTAATTCATCCATATCAAATGGTGGTTGTTTTTTTTCAAACTGAACCTCCGCTACTGATTCTAAACCTACTCCACCCCCACAAAAGAAGCACGATGCATAAGGGAGTTTGGAAATTATAATCCTGTTTCCATCAATATCAATTGGAAGGAAATATCCTGTGATGGTTATTTCCTTCCCTTCTAAGGCTTTTATCTTATCATCAAAAATTGGAATTTCAGCTTGTAAGCCTAATTTTTCCACGTATTGCCATTCGAAGCGGGTGTTTGAAAAAATTTCCCAACCAGACACCTGGAAGGTTATTACTGCTAAAAGGTTAACTACTGTAAGCACGATATTTCAACTTCAAGTTTTGAAAATGAGCATAAATGATAATCAAGGCTCCAATGACGGACAAACTGATAGCCAGGCCAAGGGAAGAGACTGCTTCTCCGTTAACAAGCAGGAGAAACCCAGCTAAAAAGAGAACGGGCACAAAGTGTTTGCGATGGAGTATATACCCTCTCAAAAACGAAAACATGCCAATAATAAGTGAAGAGCTGAGAAGTCCGATTTCTATCCATTCCTGGTCAAATAGATACAGCAAAGAATCAAACCCGATAATCAGAAGAAATGGAACAAGAATACAATGAATCATGCAAACCAGGGAAGCGCAAATCCCCAGCTTATCAGCAAAAATTGTCAATTTCATATATGCAACTTTATTGCAAATATATTTTTTAAAACTCTATTTGCAACAATATTGCATATCTTTAATTTTCAAATTAATCATTGCTCGGGCAAATCGAAATGTTGTAGTAAATCATTCGGTTGAAGTGAGAAACCCCAATAAATCTTTATTGAATTTTTCTGATTTTTCCCAAAACATTGCATGGCTGGAAATGCTACTGACTTTTGCCGATGTAGCTTTTTTAGCCAGCCAGCTACTCACTTCATTCACCCATGAGGAACGTACCATGAACAATATTGGTACTTCCACAGAAAATTTTTTCACTTCTTCGGAATAGTCAGAAATAAGCCCATCGATATACAAATGAAGAGCAATATCTCTAGGAGTCATAAGCATTTCCGCCTTCATCCAGTTTCTGTCTCCAGGGCTGACCGGTTCATTAAGCATCCAATCGATGATACCATCTGGGTCTGCAGGTTCA
>JANQEC010000151.1 GCA_028278585.1 Cyclobacteriaceae bacterium
GGTTGCTGAAGAAATTGGAAAAAGTGAGGTAACGGACGTTAGGTTTTTGTGATTATAGCTGTTCAACTAAAGATTTATCCCAACAGTTGCACGTAGACATTCAGATCCTCGTTTTTGTCTAATCCAAGTTTTTGTTTCAATCGATACCTGGTTTTTGTTTCAATCGATACCTGCTCATCACAACGCTTCGCTGTTCAATGCTTAGTATTCTGGAAATCTCTCTGGTACTCAGATCCAATCTTATCAAGGCTAATAGCCTGCGTTCTCTAAGTGTAATATTATTATGACGCTTTAAAATTTGCTGGTTGAAGTTTGGATGCAGTTTGGCGAAATGTCTATCAAGTAATTCCCATTCTTTCCCAAAGGATCTGTTGATAAACATGTCGTTCAATAACCGTTGAACGTCTTTGCCAATCAATTTTTCGTCGTTCTTTATTGCTTTTAATTTGGTTTCAATATCACCTATAAGATTGTTTAGATTGATCACTTGAAGAGTTTGTTGCTGTAGTTCCATTTCTCCTTTTTCCAATTCGTGCCTTAGCTGCAATTGACACTTACGGTGCCGGTTAACCAAAAACAGCATAAAACCCACTGCAAGTAGGATAATTCCAATGATGGTGACAATCAGTAAGATTTGCGTTTTTTGACTATTTTTTACTTCGCTCTCTAAAGTTTCTGTAGTTCCTTCCGAAATCCTGAATTTGGCTTTAGGGCTGTTATGCACTTTAAAATCAGAACTATTAACTATTAAATTCAAACTTGATATTGGGATTGAATTGCTAAGTTTTGACGTAGAATCTGAATGCAATGAGACTTTCTGTGACGAAAGAAATAGTTCGTCAATCTTGTTTATCTCTGATCCCTGCCTTACTACCAAGAGAAAAAATAGCAGGCATGACTGATTTAAGATTGGTTTCCACATGCTGATCCTTCCGAACAGAATCATTTTCATCCACTAAATAATTTTACTGAGGGATCGTAGAAATTTTCTACATACCTCTTACATCGATTAAATTCCAGTGGCTGTGGTTCGAATGGTATTACCCTTAGATGGTTTGGTTATTAGTGAGTGGTGAAACTCATAAACCTTGTGAAGGTCTTTTGTGGAGAGTAGCCTGTAAAAATGGTTCGCAATCTTACAGGCTTCTGATGTTACGTGCTATTATAGCTAAATTATTTGAATCTCCGCTAATGATAATTCATCTATTATTCAATTTTCTATTTCTACCTCATCTAAATTCAAAAATTCGATTTCATTCTTTTCTGAGAGAGTCACTGCAATCACAGAATCTTTTTTGATCGATCCTTCAAGTATTGATTTTGAAAGCTCATTCAAAATTTCCCTTTGCAGCACTCTTTTCAATGGACGAGCACCGTATTGTGGATCAAATCCAATTTTTCCTAAAAACTGTAGTGCTTTTTTATCCGCTTCAATCTTAATTCCACTTTCTTCCAATCGACGTTGAATTAATTTGAATTGGATAGCAACAATTTTTTGTATGTCTTCCTGACTCAATGGTCTGAACATAATTGTTTCATCTACTCGATTAAGGAATTCCGGTCGAACCGATTTTTTCAATAATTCAAAAACTTGTGACTTTGTTTCTTCAATGACTGGTTCCGGATTCTTTTCATCCAGTCTTTCGAAGCTTTCCTGGATTAACGCCGAACCGATATTGGTTGTCATTATCACAATCGTGTTCTTAAAGTTTGCAACTCTTCCTTTATTGTCTGTAAGTCTTCCGTCGTCCAATACTTGTAGCAAAGTATTGAATACATCCGGATGGGCCTTCTCAATTTCATCTAGCAAAATCACGCTATATGGTTTCCTCCTTACAGCTTCTGTGAGCTGACCGCCTTCATCATATCCAACGTAACCCGGAGGTGCTCCAATCAACCTGCTTACGGCGTGCCGCTCCTGGTACTCAGACATATCGATTCTTACCATCGCATTTTCATCGTTGAAAAGGTATTCGGCCAGCGCTTTGGCTAATTCCGTCTTTCCAACTCCGGTTGTTCCAAGGAAAATGAAAGAGCCTATTGGTCTTTTCGGATCATGCAAACCAGCCCTGCTTCTTCGGACCGCATCAGAAACTGCTTGAATTGCTTCTGTCTGGCCAGCAACACGTAAGCCTAGTTCCACTTCCAAATGCATCAACTTCTCTCTATCGCCCTGGAGCATTTTTGAAACCGGAATACCTGTCCACCTGGCAACAACTCCGGCAATATCTTCTGCATCTACTTCCTCTTTCAACAGGCTTTCTTCTCCCTGCATCTCTGTAAGTTGCTTTTGGAAACTTTCAAGTTGAGCTTCCGCCTCACCAAGCTTTCCATACCTGATTTCTGCTACTAATCCAAGGTCACCAGCTTTTTCAGCTTTTTCAGCTTCACCTTTTAAATGCTCAATGTTCTCTTTCGCATTCCTCAGTCCTTGAATCACGTTTTTTTCATTTTCCCATTTAGCTCTTAATTCATTTCTTTCTCCTTCAAGGTCAGCAATTTCCTTACTTAGTTCGGCTTCTTTACGTTTGTCTTTTTCTCTTCTGATTGCTTCTCGTTCAATCTCCAACTGCATTACTTTTCGATTCAGCTCGTCCAACTCTTCAGGTAATGAATCAATCTCAATTCTAAGCTTGGCGGCCGCTTCATCCATTAGGTCTATTGCTTTATCTGGAAGAAACCGATCTGAAATGTACCTGTTAGAAAGCTCTACTGAAGAAATTACCGCATCGTCCTTGATCCTTACTCCATGGTGAAGTTCATACTTGTCTTTGATACCTCTCAAAATGGAAATAGCGTCCTGGACCGAAGGTTCATCCACAATTACTGCCTGGAATCTTCTTTCCAGGGCCTTGTCCTTCTCTACATATTTCTGATATTCTTTCAGCGTCGTTGCTCCAATTGCATGAAGCTCTCCACGCGCGAGTGCGGGTTTCAAAAGGTTCGCGGCATCCATGGCGCCTTCTCCACCTCCACCGGCTCCTATTAAGGTATGGATCTCATCAATGAATAAAATGATCTCGCCATCACTATCTGTTACCTCCTTAATAACAGCCTTGAGGCGTTCTTCAAATTCGCCTTTGTATTTTGCACCTGCAACTAACAATCCCATATCCAGGGAAATGATAGTTTTGGATTTCAAATTTTCAGGAACATCACCATCAACTATTCGCTGAGCCATTCCTTCTACAATAGCCGTCTTACCAACTCCCGGCTCTCCAAGTAAGATTGGATTGTTCTTTGTACGTCTTGCAAGAATTTGCAAAACCCTTCTGATCTCCTCGTCTCGACCGATAACGGGATCAATTTTCCCCTTTTTCGCAAGATCATTAAGGTTCTTTGAATACCTGGAAAGAGACT
>JANQEC010000172.1 GCA_028278585.1 Cyclobacteriaceae bacterium
AGAAAAAAGGCCAGGAGATTATATGCTTTGGAAACCTTAAAACTGCTAAGGCCGAATCTAATACAAAGGCTAAGAGGACTTAGCAGGCTTAATAATTATTTATTGTTAAGGCATTATTTCAAGATAGGCTGGAGAAGTATCAAAAAAGATAAAGTAAGTTCAGCAATTAACATCAGTGGACTTACTATTGGCCTTACTGTTTTCCTGGTTCTTTTTGTTTTTGTAAAGTATGAATCTGGATTTGATCATTTTCATAAACTGTCTGATCGGACGTTTCGTGTAGTACAGCATACTCAGTATCCGGAGGAAGAATTGCATTGGAATACAACTGCTTACCCCCTTGCAGCGGCAATTCGTGAGGATTTTCAAAACATTGAATTGGTTACCCAAGCCGCTGGTCCTTTCGATCGAGTGTTTGGTGTGGAGGACGAAACAGGTAATGTCCGCTTGTTTGAAAATGATTTTGTTCTTTTTGTTGATCCACACTATCCCGAGGTATTTGATCTTGAATGGATCCACGGTGATCCAAAAACAGCGCTCAGTGAGCTCAACTCTGTTGTTCTTACGGAAAGCGTGGCAAAACTTTATTTTGGAGATGTAGCCAATGCACCAGGGAAAACGATTATGCTTAATTCGAAGGATGCCCTTGCTGTAACAGGAGTTATCAAAGATGCCCCGGGCAATTCAAATTTGCGATACAACATTTTGATCCCGTATCAATTCTTTAAACATCATAACACCTATTTCGCGAATAATTGGTCTGGAAATTATCAGGGAACCACGTTTGTCGTTTTGCCGCATAATGGGTATGTGGAAGAAATCGAAACGGCTTTTGTTTCCTGGAAAAAGAAATACCTGGATGCGGAAGACGATCAACGAATCAATTACTACCTCCAACCATTAAAATCCATACATACAGAATCTTTTTATGGAAGTAGTCCTGGCAGCTATACCATGCCTAAAACAATCCTGGATGTTGCGGTATTTGTAGGAGTTTTCATTTTGATCATCGCAATTGTAAATTTTGTCAATCTCGTCACAGCGAGAGCTGGAACGAGATCGAGAGAGGTTGGAATCAGAAAGGCCATAGGGAGTTCGCGATCCAATCTGATCAAGCAATTCATTTTCGAAAATGTAATTCTGGTTCTCATTACATTAGGAGTATCTGTTTTAGCAGCTCACTTTGTGCTGGACTTTCTAAACCGGACGTTAACCATCGTCAACCTGAAGTTGATTCTTACCTGGAATGATGCCGGACTTGTGTTGATTGCCGGTTTTGTAACTATTCTGCTTTCCACCATCTATCCGGCCCTGGTACTTTCTTCTTACAAGCCGATCGAAGCATTGAAAAATGAGATCACTTTTAAAGGAACACGTCTTAGAAAATTATTGACTGTCTTCCAGTTTTCTATTGTACAGATCTTCGTTATTGCCTCAATCATTGTTAGCAGTCAGATGGAGTTTTTTAAGAACAAGAACGTAGGATTTAGTTCCGAGGCGGTCTTAATTACTCCAATTCCAAGCATAGAGAAGCTGGATGTCTTTAAGGCACGTATACTTTCCGAAAGTAAGTTTGAAACTGTTTCTTTCGGGTCAGGGCCACCTATGGCTGTTGATGGTCGACAACTGGGGACTACATTTCGGTTGCCACATCAAACAGAGGTGGAGGGATTCCATGCTGAGATGAAAATTGGGGATCCACAGTATCTTGATTTCTTCGGGCTTGAATTGATTGCTGGCAGGAATTTTAAGGAAAATAAGCGAAGGTTTGATGAATTCATTGTGAATGAAACTGCATTAAAAACCTTGAATTGGACTCCCAGGGAAGCATTGGGTAAAAAGCTGGCAATCAATGAAGGAGAAGCAACAATAGTGGGTGTCGTTAAAGACTTCCACAACAATTCACTTCAGCGAGAGATATCCCCCGTTATTCTGATGAACTGGTCATACATTCAAAATTTCGCATTTATAAAGTCTGCGGGGACTAACTCTTCTCAGCTTATCAAGCTTGCGGAAATCTGGAAATCTTCATTCCCTGCATCGGTTTACAGCTACGGATTTCTGGACGATTCAATCGAGCGTGAATATGCGCTTGAACGGCTTATTTTGAAAGGCTTTACCACATTCTCTATTCTGGTCGTCATCATTGGAAGTCTTGGTCTTTTCGGGTTAATGTCCTTTGTCACGCTTCGTAAAACCAAAGAAGTAGGAATACGGAAAGTACTGGGAGCATCTGTCTCCCAAATTGTCATTTTCTTTTCCAGGGAATTCACCTTCCTGATTGCTTTAGCATTTATAGTAGCCACACCTATTGTCTACTTTTTTATGGATGCCTGGCTTCAGGACTTTGTATACCGGATTGATCTGACGGTATGGATGTTTATCCTTGGTGGACTGCTTACTTTGATTGTTGCTGCACTGGCTTCTTTTTTCCAGATAGCAAAAGCTGTAACGATTAACCCGGTTGAAACATTAAGTAGCGAATGAGACGAACGTTGCGGACCTATCCACCCAAATGGCCACTATCAATTCTCAGGGTTTTCATCAATAAAGATTACCTGGAAGAAATAGAAGGTGATATGGAAGAGGTCTTCCAGGACAACCTGGAGCTATACTCACTCAAAAAAGCAAAAAGGAAATACTTATGGGAAGTGCTCAGGCTTTTACGCCCCGTGCTAACCAGGAAATTAGAAGGAACTCAAAAACTCAACAACTTCGGAATGATAAAGAATAATTTAAAGATTGCTGTTCGCAATCTGATTAAGCAAAAAGAATACTCGGCAATAAACATTTTTGGTTTGACCATTAGTATGGCAATAAGCATGGTCATCATCCTTTTTCTGCTAGATCAGGATAGAATGGATGAACACAACCCGGATGCGGAACGCATTTATAGGGTTGTTACTGAATATAAAGATGAAGTTAAGGATAGAATTTATACCTACGCTACATCACCATATGAAATTAAACAGGTTCTTCAGTTTAATGTTGATGCTGTTGAAGATGCCTCTCAGATCATCAAAGGTGGTGGTAGTGTAAAATATGAGGATAATGTTTTCTCTTTTAGTGGCTTGTATGTTTCACCAAATTTTTTGAATTTTTTTGATTTTGAATTGCTGCTGGGAAATGAACAGGAAGCACTGCAAGATGCCAATAGCATAATTCTGAAAAAGAGGCTGGCTACAAAATTATTTGGAAAGGAAGAACCCATTGGCAAATTAGTTTCAGTCAATGATCTGGGGACCTATTCAGTAGGGGGAATTATTGATGATGACTCCAGAAATTCTCATATTCAATTTGACTTGCTCCTGCCGAATCAGGCCTTTACAGATGTTGACATCAATAGCATGCTACTTACGGAGTGGGAGGTAGGCTATAAATATTTCTACAACTATGTAAAAATAGCAGAGGGAAGGTCACCAGGAACACTTGTAGCTTTTTTTGAAAAGCTTGATTCCAAATTCACGGAGGAGACTGCCGCACTTTACAATTTCAGCCTCCAACGTCTTGACGAGATTAATCTATTTGCGTTGATTGAAAATGAAATTGGAGTTACCACGCCAGCTTTTGTTGCTTACTTCTTTATTATTCTATGTACAGTATTGATGCTTTCCGCAAGTTTCAACTACATGAACCTATCCATAGCTCGGGGACTGAAGCGTGCGAAAGAAGTTGGTGTTCGTAAAGTAATTGGAGCAGGCAAACGTCAAATTGTTTTTCAATTTTTGATAGAGGCTCAGCTGATCATGTTTTGTTCGTTGGTGGTGGCTTACCTGTTGCTTCAGCTTTTAGTGCCTGTTTTCAATGATCTAAAAATATTAAGAGACATCAATGGGGCCATAACCATGAATTTTAATACCAACTTGGTGGTTTACCTGGTATTTATGGGCTTCTCTGTGATAATTGGCCTTGTCGCTGGCTTATATCCTGCCCTGTATCTCTCATCTTTTAAGTCATTAAAAGTGTTGAAAGGGACGGGTAATGCAGGGAAATCACCTTCATTTCTCTTTAGAAAAATTCTTGTGTTTTTCCAATATGCCTTCTCTGTGGTTTTCATCATTACAACAATTATTCTCTATCAGCAGGCACAGATATATGCCAATGTTAATTATGGATTTACACATCAGAATGTGATCAATGTCCCAATGTCACAGGATGTACCCTATGAGGCGTTCAGGACTGAGCTGCTAAAAAGAAGTGAAATTGCCGGCGTTTCAGCAGTTTCAAACCTTCCTGTGGTTTCCTTTTTTGAAGAGATATTAGTGGTCAATAGAAATGTTAGCGAAGATGAAATCAAATCGTCCTTGCTCTCGGTGGACCCATACGCCATTGAAAACCTTGACCTTGAATTAATTGCAGGGAGAAACTATATGCCCAATGTCAAAAATGATGAAACTAATATGCTCATCATCAACGAAAAAGCACTTTCAGCTTACGGATTCACAGGTCCTGAGGTAGCACTTGAGCAAATGATCGATGTAATCCACGAAAGCGATACTTCCAGAACGAGTTCAAAGGGTCGAATCATAGGAGTGGTTAAAGATTTCAATTATCAATATGTGTTTCTCGAAAGTGGACCGCTGGTTATGAACTATGATCCTGAAAAGCTTAAATCCATAAATATCAAAACCAGGAATGTTGCTGAGTTAAAAGCCGTTGAGGCAATTGAGGATGTTTGGAAAACCTTTGATAGTATTCATCCACTTGAGTATGAAACCTACGAGTACAGTATCTCGGACATCGATGATGAATTTTCCGAACTAGTTCAAATGATTGGCCTGGTGTCATTCATTGCAATTGTCATTGCGTGCCTTGGACAGTTCAGTATGGTTGTGCATCATGTTCAGTTGAAAGTCAAAGAGATAGGGATAAGGAAGGTTTTAGGCTCAAACCTCTCATCGCTGATGTTGTTGCTTTCCAGGGATTTTCTAATAGTCATTTTTATAGCAGTGCTGGCGGCTACACCGCTGGCATGGAAAATTAATGAATTGTGGACAAGCAAAGTTTATTCAGCTCCTGAAGTCTCGATTTTTAATGTTTCTCTGGGAGTTATTGTCATTCTTGCCTCAGCATTTCTAACCATTTTTGTGATGGTCCGAAAAGCTGTAAATGCAAATCCTGTGGACTCGTTAAAATATGAGTAGCATTATTTATTTCGCAAATTGATGCACATATTTTGCCACTGCCTGAATTTCTTCCCCAGAGAGCTCTTTTTTAAATGAACGCATTACAGTCAATGGACTTCCCTTGGTAATCAAATCAACTTTTTGTTCTACAGTGTATGTTGATGTCGTAAGATCTGATGCTCCGAACAAGCCTTTCTTGCCATCATTTCCGTGACATCTGGAGCAGAGCGTTGTGAAAATGCGTTCACCTTTCTCGATCTCACTTAATTCCGAAATCTCAGGGTAATCTTTTTCAAAAGTGCCCTGGTCCTTCGGAAAGATCGGTTTATCAGCAAAGGAGGCATATCCTGAGTAGATGGTCAGGCCGATTGAAAGAAGGGATGCCAGTAAATAGCTACATTGAAAAATTTGATGAATCAATTTCATACTTACATCAAAGAAAGCTCATCCAAATTGCTTGAATGAGGAATGAATTCCATCGTGATTTGTGCAAACAAAAAATCTCAATCATTATGAATGATCAAATCAAGTATTACCAGGATAAGTTAAACTATGAATGGGATTCTGCCGACTTGTTTGAAAACCTTGAAACACGGACGGATATTGTGGTTGTGGATACAAGGAGGGAATTCGCTTACGAATTAGAGCATATCCCTTCTGCTATCAGCTTCCCACATCGTACAATGGATGAAGAAACTACGTTTCATATGGATCGCTCTAAGGTCTACGTTTGTTACTGCGATGGAATTGGCTGCAATGGGTCCACCAATGGCGCTTTAAAAATGGCAAAACTGGGATTCAATACCCGTGAACTTATTGGAGGACTTGACTGGTGGAAAAGAGATGGCTACTCAACGGAGGGCAATGAGGCGAGTGTAGGTACCGAAGTTCAGTGTGCATGCTAGTTGTTAGTTGAATGTTCACAGTTGAAGGTCTGAAATCTAAAATCACACAATCTAAAAATCTAAAATCGAATGATCACTTGTTTTTTGAAATACATCATCGACCCTTATCGAATCCCTGAATTTGAAAATTACGCGAAAACCTGGATTGATCTTGTGAACCAAACCGGAGGGGTTCACCACGGATACCTGCTTCCTCATGAGGGTCCGAATAATGTTGCGTATGCATCATTCTCATTTCCTTCAATGGCCGATTACGAGATTTATCGGAAAGAATTCGATACCAACCCGGAGTTTCTAAAAGCAATGAAGGAGGCTTTCGAAAAGAAATTTGTCATCAGCTATGAAAGGAGTTTCATGCGACCGGTTTTCAATGGATTTACAGATAAAGCAAGAATTGACTAGATGATAGCTACAGAACAGGCAATTATTCGAGAGGTGAAGGTAAGTGATATGGATCAACTCATCCAGCTATGCCACGACCATGCCGAATACGAAAAAAGTGATTACAGTTCGGAAGGGAAATCCATTCGATTGGCGGCTTTACTCTTTAGCGACCATCCACCCTTGAAATGCATGGTTGCTGAATCAGATGGTAAGTTGATCGGATATGTAACCTACATGAAGCAGTTTTCAACATGGGACGCCGCATACTATGTGTATATGGATTGTCTTTACCTTAAAGAAGCTTCAAGAGGCCAGGGTATTGGCAAGAAACTAATGAATTGCGTGGTCCAATATGCCAACACAGAATATTGTCAACAGATCCAATGGCACACGCCAACCTTCAATCATAGAGCCATCAAGTTTTATCGCAATTATGGTGCATTTTCGAAGGAGAAAGCACGTTTTTTTCTCAATTTATAATAAATGAAACAAGGCCGGTTTTTGCAATGCAAATTGCTATACTTGTCAAATGAAAAAATATCTCATACCAGCTATTATTTGCATTAGCCACTTAGCCAACAGTCAGACAAGGTTTGATTTTCTAGTTGGCACAAATTTTTCCTCTTTAACGGAGGATTTGATGATCGACTATGGATTTGATCAGGTCAGGCAGGTCTACATTGACCTGGGAGGCAACCCTACTTCTGATATCAAAAATTCTATCAGACTGGGATTCTATCTTTCTGCTGAAGCAAACTTTTTTATTGGAGAAAAATCATTCATCAAAACGGGGGTGAAGTACATGACAACCGGAGACAGTTATTTTTTTAAGACGGATGACATTGTCCTTCAATCCTCAAGTGGAAGTGAGACCGACGAAAAATTCAAGCTTAGACCAAGACTTGATTATGTTGGTATTCCGGTGAATTATGGAATTGATATCAGCGAGACGATTTCCTTGTATGGCGGAGTGACACCAAGCTTCAGTATCAATAATGTTTTGAGAAATAACAGATTCGAACAGGATGGTGATGATGTGAAGCAAAAATGGGATAGTAACGATAATCTGGTCGAAGAAGCATCTTTGGTTACATTTTTAGATGTTGGTATAAGTTACTATTTGAGTAAGTCTTCCGGCCTGCCATTGGTTTTTGACCTTAGATTTAACACTGCCTTGAATAGTGTCTACGATGATTCAAGTTTTGATAACACCACTGCTAAATTCAATGATTCCAAGCTTTGGAGTGTTGAATTGGGAATGGGTATCTCTTTGAATTGAATGAACATTTAGTTCAACTCAGGCATAAGAAAACATATGGATGAACCCAAAATCGTAAATGTCGCTGAGCGAAAACTTGTAGCGTCCCGAATGACTATGTCGCTTTCTGATCACCAGGTAAGGGAACTGTGGCAAGGGTTCAGACCCAGAGTACATGAAATTCAAAATCGGGTAGGTTCCGACTTCTTTTCTATTCAACATTTTCCCGAAAATTTCAAGATGTCTGATTTTCGACCTACCACTGAATTTGATAAGCTGGCTGCAGTAGAGGTTGAAAGCCAGGATCATGTTCCTGAAGGAATGGAAGCTTACAATTTAGCAGGAGGTAGGTATGCCATCTTTATCCATCATGGTTCGGCATCAGCTTTTGCCAAAACCTTTCAACATATCTATGGTGTTTGGATTCCTCAATCAGAATTTGAATTGGACAGTCGGGATCAATTTGAAATCCTTGGCCCGAATTACCGACCTGATGATCCGAATGCAGAGGAGGAGGTGTGGGTCCCGATTAAATAATTAGAATCCATTATCACAACAACTCGTAGTATTGTAAATGCAATTTGAGATCTCGCCTATCCAACTGGTGACCATTGGCGCTGTGATGAATGGGTTTGTCTTTGCTTTTCTGCTTTTTGAAAAGAGAGAAAATCGACGAGCCAATATTTTCTTATCATTGATGATCTTGTCGATGTGTCTTACGTTCACCCCATTTATACTGGACATATCAGTTTGGAATGCATATCAATGGCTGGCCTGGCTTCCTTTTTCACTTTCTTACTGGATTGGACCTTCATTTTATTTCTACATAAAAACATTAACAGGAGCTTCTTCAGAATTCAGAAAAAAAGACCTGTGGCATTTTGCACCGATTATTCTCAATTATCTACACAGTATTTATCATGCTGTAATTGTTAATTCAAATCCATGGCCGATATTTCATCATGTCGCTGAGGTTCTGGAATTGGCAGCAATAGTGTCAGTAGCAATATACCTGGTCGTTTCATTCAAGCTGGTAAAAAAGTATCAGCGATCCCTTTTTGACAATGTTTCTAATAT
Source organism: Cyclobacteriaceae bacterium (assembly GCA_028278585.1). Taxonomy (GTDB): domain Bacteria; phylum Bacteroidota; class Bacteroidia; order Cytophagales; family Cyclobacteriaceae; genus Ekhidna. Next base: position 8,751 of record JANQEC010000172.1, read on the forward strand.
CGAAAAGATCGACCTGAAATGGGTAACCCGCATCATTTATATAATTGGCGCTTGTTGCTTGCTGATATTGATTTTTCTCATTGCCAGTCAGATCGCAGGAGGAAGGTACACATTGGAGAGATGGGATGACCCCAGAGCCTTTATTTTACTTCTGTATTCATGCATTCTATACTGGTTAAGTATCAGCGGGTTTAAACAGGCACAAACGCATCAAATTGCTCCTTCACCAATAACAGCTGAGTTGAAGGATGCAGGTGAGTTTTCCGAGATAATAGAAAATTTACAAGAGTCCATTGAAAAAGATAAGCTTTATCAAAACCAGGAACTGACCTTGTCTGATCTCAGTAAATCAACAGATATAGCTGAACGAACCATCTCAGATGCGATTAACCAGGAGCTTGGAAAGAACTTTTTCCAGTTCATCAATGAATATCGGGTGGAGGAGGTAAAATCATTGTTGAAAGATCCAGGAAACGATCATTTGAAGATCATGAGCCTGGCACTGGATGCAGGATTTAACTCAAAAGCCACATTTAACAGAATCTTTAAGGCCCATACCGGGCAAACACCGAAGGACTTCAAGACAAGAAATTCTTAGTCTTTTGCAGGTATTGAGACATCAAATCCGAACTTGAGACTTTTGATTTGATGTGCCCCTATAATTTGGGATGAAAATTCAAAAATTAATAAGGGCATGAGAAAAATATTGATTGTTGCACTAATCAACATCGGGTACTCACTCCATAGTCAGTCGATTCAGGATCTCGATTTTTTGATCGGTTCGTGGGACCTACTTGAGACCATCTATCCGGGAACGGACAGGGAGTATCAGGAAAAGGGAACAAGGGTTTGTGAGTATTACCTCAACGGTAGTTTTATTAAATGTGAATCAGCCACAGTAGTTTCTACTAGCGGCAAAGAGCGCTTTTATGCGTATGT